>NZ_JBKEBL010000082.1:0-2919 GCF_047973135.1 Paracoccus sp. (in: a-proteobacteria) | reverse complement strand
TATGTGCTGGGATGCCTTGCCGCCTATCTGACTCCGGGCATTCCGCCGCTGAACGGCATCGTCGTGGCGGTGCTGGCCTATATCGCGACCGACAAGCTGCTGGCCCGTCAGCCGGGCGGAGCGAGGCCGGCGTAAGGCGCGTCTTGCCCGAAACCGAGGTATGACGTCACCGCCGGATGATTTGCGTCCCGCGATGGCCGGGGGCGCTGCGCCCCCCGGACCCCCCGCCCGACACGCAGGGGCAGGGTATCTGCTTGACGGCAGAGGTTGCGCATAGTCCCGGCTGCCTGCCGCCCGGTCGCAATAACCTTGGCCGGGCAATCTTGCCAAGAATAGCCGATAGACCTAGACTGAACCACTCGTTCATTTCATGGCAGAATTTCTGCTTTGAGCCCAAACCTACTGCGGACAAGTCAAGAAATTCGGCTACGGTGCGGGGTTCTCTGCAATCTCATTGAGCACTGATCGTGTGCTACGCATTGCCATCATCCAGCGAACAGCCCATTCAAAGCAAAGATTTTTCACGCACCGCCCCGCGCAGCGCCCGTCTGGACTTGTCGAAAGTAGACTGCCAAGACGGCAAAATCAATTTCGAAATTTGAGCGGCAGCTTTGTCCCGCACAGCGGACCTACAGGCAGATCGCGGCGAATGTCTGAAGGGGCCGGCTGCGGCGATGGCAAAGGGCCAGCGGACGACCTCAGGGGGCGGTTGGCCGCTGGCCCGGCGGGCTGGTGCCCTTGATTCCGGGCCGGGTCTGACGGCGGGCGACCGGGCGTTATTCGGCTGCTTTTGCCATCGGGTTGTTCGGATGCGTCGTCCAGTTGGCATAATCCCCGCGCCGCTGGCCGGTCCGGGGGTCGGTCTCGCCGACTTCCAGTTCGCGCATGGTGATGCAATTCTCGACCGGGCAGACATCGACGCAGAGATTGCAGGCCACGCATTCGTCATCCATCACCTCGAACACGCGGCCCGGTTTCATCGCGATGGCCTGATGGCTGGTATCCTCGCAGGCGGCATAGCAGCGGCCGCATTTGATGCAGGCCTGTTGATCGATTACCGCCTTGGCGACATAGTTCAGGTTTAGCTGGTTCCAGTCGCTGACATTCGGTACCGCGCGCCCGATCAGGTCGGACAGCGCCATGTCGCGCGTCTCAAGATAATCGCGCAGCCCGCTGATCATCTCTTGCACGACCTTGAAGCCATAGGTCATCGCGGCCGTGCAGACCTGCACATTGCCTGCGCCAAGTGCCATGAACTCGGCCGCGTCGCGCCATGTGGTGATGCCGCCAATGCCGCTGATCGGCAGGCCGCGGGTTTCCGGGCTGCGGGCGATTTCGGCCACCATGTTCAGCGCGATGGGCCGGACCGCCGGCCCGCAATAGCCGCCATGCGCGCCCTTGCCGTCGATGGTCGGTTCAGGCGCGAACAGATCCAGATCGACCGAGGTGATGCTGTTGATCGTGTTGATCAGGCTGACCGCATCCGCGCCGCCGCGTTTTGCCGCCTCGGCGGGCTTGCGGATATCGGTGATGTTCGGGGTCAGCTTTACGATGCAGGGCATGCGCGAATATTGCTTGACCCAACGTGTGACCATCTCGATATAGTCGGGCACCTGACCGACCGCCGATCCCATGCCGCGTTCCGACATGCCATGCGGGCAGCCGAAATTCAGTTCCACCCCGTCAGCGCCGGTATCCTCGATGCGTTTCAGGATCGATTTCCAGCTTTCCTCGTCGCAGGGGACCATCAGGCTGATGATCAGGGCCCGGTCGGGGTAGTCGCGCTTGACCTGTTTGATCTCGCGCAGGTTCACCTCCAGCGGGCGGTCGGTGATCAGTTCGATATTGTTCAGTCCCAGAACGCGCCGGTCCGGGCCATGCACCACCCCGTAACGCGGCCCGTTCACGTTGACGACCGGCGGCCCCTCTGCCCCCAGTGTTTTCCAGACCACACCGCCCCAACCGGCCTGATAGGCACGGCGGACGTTATATTCCTTGTCGGTTGGCGGGGCCGAGGCCAGCCAGAACGGGTTGGGGGATTTAATTCCGATAAAGTCCGAACGCAGGTCAGCCATGGGTTCATTCCTTTCTGGTCGAACGGTTCAGGGGGGTATTTTCGGCAAGACACCCCCGGCCCCGTTTGCTATTTCGATGCCAAGGGGACACAGCAGGCAGAGGACGGGCGAAATGGCCGCAAAGCGACTGACCATCATCACATCCGCGACCGGTTTTCCTGTCGGGGGCGGAATGCATCTGGACAAGAAATTCGTCGCCGGGATGGAGCGTTATACCTCGTCCTGGGATGGTCCCGTGCGCTGCCTGATCCCGTCCCACCCGCGCCAGCAACCCTTTGGCGGGGTGTTCCTCCCCGAGGAGCTGCCCTTCGAGGCGCGGCTGTTCGCTTCGGCGCGGGACGAGCTTGCCGCGACCATGTCCGACACGGATGTCGCGCTGATCAGCGGAGACAATGCCGACTATCTTTTCCTGGCCGATCTTTGCCGCAACACCAAAACGGCGGTCGCGTTCACCATCGAATACACGCTTAAGACCCGGATGCAGATCAATTCGCTGGACAGCAGCCGTTCGGCCCTGCGCAAGCTGAGGGGGGCGCTGTGGCTGTTGTCGGTCGAACGCCGCCGCCGCGCTGCCTTTCGCAAGGCCGCCGGGCTGCAGGCCAATGGTTATCCGGCCTTCGAGGCGTTTCGTCCGCTGAACCCCAGCACCATCTGGTATCTCGACAACCGGATGGACGACGACATCTGCGCCACGCCCGACGAACAATCGCGGCGGCATGCGCATCTGACGGATGGCGGGCCGCTGCGGCTGCTGCATTCCGGGCGGCTTGAGGCGATGAAGGGCTCGCAGGATCTGGTGCCCATCGCGCGCGCCCTGCGGGATCGGGGCGTGGATTTCCATCTG
>NZ_JBKEBL010000181.1:0-13071 GCF_047973135.1 Paracoccus sp. (in: a-proteobacteria) | reverse complement strand
GTCCCGGCGTCGCCCCGCCCCGGTCACTGCGCAATATCTTTACCGAGATGCGCGATGATATCGGTGCCGCGCCTGCCTCTGGCGACCTGTCGCATTGGGCGCGGCAGGGGGTGCTGTTGCTGAATACCTCGCTTTCGGTGCTGCCGGGCGCGGCGGGGGCGCATGCCGCATGGGGTTGGGAGCGGCTGGCCCGCGAGGCCATCGCCAAGGCCCAGAGCCACGGCCCGATAGCCTTTCTTCTGTGGGGGGCACATGCGCAAAAGGCAGTGGCGGGCCTGCCCCGCCCGCAGGATCTGCGGATCGCCACCGCCCACCCCTCGCCCTTGTCCGCCCGGCGCGGCTTTTTCGGCAGTCACCCCTTCAGTCGCATCAATGCCTGGCTGACCGGACAGGGCCGGGATCCGATCGACTGGCCCGGCTCAACGTAATCACCTGAAGCGGCGAGGGGTTTCCGCAGGGTGATGTGTTATGTTTCATGGGAACCCCCGAATTGCAGAGGTTTTCCTTCTCTCCGTTGCCGCGTCCGGACCATTTCCCACCGCCGGATGACCCGCGCCAGTCGGGCAGGGTCATCTATCCGCAATCCTGTGCCAACTGTCCCGACAAACGACCGATCCCAAGGGCCGGAGGCGCGGATATTGCTGCCGTCGGGGCGAGGGCTGGACAGCGGACACCCGCCGCGACACTGCAAAAGCCCGGTATCAATGCGGCGCAAACGCCGCATCCAGCCTTTCCGCAATGGCGGGCAGGGTGCCGCGAGGGTGACATATTGCGCGAAGACAACGCGTTTCGGGCGAGGCGCGCAGGCGCGTTTACTTGACCCGCGACCAGGTCTGGCTTTTGCACAGCAATCCGCCTGCCACGCAGCCCGACAGGCTCATGCTGTTGCCGCTGAGCCTGGCCTTGCCGATATACACCTTGTTATTCGAGGGACGCCAGAGACGGCCCTGATAGCCGCCGTTGCCGTCGGGAACCATGTCGATCAGGATCTGCCTGCCAATATTGGGCGAGCTGACCTCCTTGTCGTCGCGATAGGTCTTGGCGATGGTGCCGCAAAAGGCCTTTGCGCAGGGGGTGATGCTGACGCGGGCGAAGAATCCGTTGTCGGGCTGTGTCTGCCAGATTCCCTCGATCGGGTCGGCGCTGGCAGCGTTGGCGGCCAAAAGGGCGGCAGTTGCGGCGGCAAGGGCAAAAATCTTCATCATGGGTACTCCGCGGAAAAAACCTGCCCGCAGGATACCGCGCGCCGGGGGGCAAGGTGAAGGCCCGCCCTTTCACTTTGTCGTCCGAACTGGCAAAGGGGGCGTAACGGAAACTTGCGAGGCACGGCATGATCCTTTATCCCGCCATCGACCTGAAAGACGGCAATTGCGTGCGCCTGTTGCGCGGCGACATGGAGGCGGCGACGGTGTTCGGCACCGATCCCGCCGCACAGGCCCGCGCCTTTCAGGATGCCGGGGCCGAATGGCTGCATCTGGTCGATCTGAACGGCGCCTTCGAGGGCAAGCCGGTCAACGGAGGTGCTGTCGAGGCGATTCTGGGGGCGATCGGGATTCCGGCGCAACTGGGCGGCGGTATCCGCGACATGGCGACGATCGAGGGCTGGCTGGATCGCGGGTTGCGCCGGGTGATCCTGGGCACGGTCGCGGTCGAGGATCCGCAGCTTGTCCGCGATGCCGCCGAGGCTTTTCCGGGCCGCATCGCCGTGGGTATCGACGCGCGGGCGGGCCGGGTGGCGACTCATGGATGGGCGACCGAGACCGACCTGACCGCCACCGATCTGGCCCGCCGCTTTGAGGATGCGGGCGTGGCGGCCATCATCTATACCGATATCGACCGCGACGGTGCGATGCAGGGTCCGAATGTTGCCGCGACCGAGGCGCTGGCCCGCGCCGTCAGCATCCCGGTGATTGCCTCGGGCGGGGTTTCGTCCATGGCCGATCTCAAGGCACTGGCTGCCACGCGGGTGATTGCCGGGGCGATCTCGGGGCGCGCGCTTTACGACGGCGCGCTGGATCTGGCCGAGGCACTGGCCGTCCTGCGCTGAACTGTCGGCATGCGGGGCAGGGGCTGCGAAAGCCGCCCCCGTCGAAGGGGCGACTTTCGCGGGGGGCAAAGCCCCCCTTTCCCGGACCCGCAAGCCGCGCTAGAAGCAACCCATGCTGAAGACCCGTATCATCCCTTGTCTTGACGTCGCAGATGGCCGTGTGGTCAAGGGCGTCAATTTCGTCGATCTGATCGATGCGGGCGACCCGGTCGAGGCCGCGCGCGCCTATGACGCTGCCGGTGCTGACGAAATCTGTTTTCTGGACATTCACGCCACCCATGAAAACCGTGGCACGATGTTCGATCTTGTCACCCGCACCGCCGAACAGTGTTTCGTTCCCCTGACGGTGGGGGGCGGCGTGCGCAGCCATTCCGATGTGCGTGCGCTGCTGCTGGCCGGGGCCGACAAGGTCAGTTTCAATTCTGCCGCCGTGGCCAACCCGGATGTAGTGGCCGAAGCCGCCGACCGTTTCGGCAGCCAGTGCATCGTCACCGCCATTGACGCCAAGACCGTCGCCCCCGGCCGGTGGGAGATTTTCACCCATGGCGGGCGCAAGCCCACGGGCATTGACGCTGTCGGGTTCGCCCGCACTGTCGAGGCGAAGGGTGCTGGCGAGATCCTGTTGACCAGCATGGATCGGGACGGCACCCGCGCCGGTTTCAACCTGCCCCTGACCCGCGCCATCGCCGATGCGGTCGGCATTCCGGTCATTGCCTCGGGCGGGGTCGGCACGCTGGATCATCTGGTCGAGGGCGTCACCGAAGGCCATGCCAGCGCGGTTCTGGCCGCCTCGATCTTTCATTTCGGCACATTCACCATTGCCGAGGCCAAGGCCCATATGACCGCCGCCGGTATCCCCATGAGGTTGACATGACCGCCCTGCACCGCCTTGCCCAGACCGTGATTGCTCGCAAATCCTCCGATCCCGACGATAGCTGGACGGCGCGGCTGTTGGCCCTCGGCCCCGAGAAATGCGCTGCGAAATTTGGCGAAGAGGCGATCGAGGCCGTGATCGAGGCGGTCAGGGGCGACCGCGACCGCCTGCAGGCAGAGGCGGCGGATGTGCTGTATCACCTGCTGGTCATGCTGGCGGCGCATGACCTGACGCTGGCCGATATCGAGGCAGAGCTGGAACGGCGCGAGGGGATCTCGGGTCTGGCGGAAAAGGCGGGGCGGAAGCAGGGATAGGCCCGTCTGGCCTTGCACGCGCGTTGCCTGCGAGGGTGGGCTTGGCGCTGAAAAATGGCCGTTCATAATCCGGCTCTGCCGGTTCTCTGCCGGTTCTCTGCCGGGAACGGGCGGCAGGGGTGCGATGCGGCCATGGTGTCGGCGGATGAATTCCGGAACCCGTTGGTCAGAAGCTTTGCAAGCGCGGGCGTGGGGACAATTGGCGGGCGTCGCGCCTTGTATAGCTGACGGAAGCCAATTTGATCATCAAATTGGCGCAGAATCAGCGTAAAATCAAATGGTTATAGCCTGAAAATACAATCAAAATAAAGTCATCAGACCATACCAAGGGCTGTCGCTTTTGACTCACGACCGAGTTTTTCGGCTTTTCAAGGCCAGAGGCGGCGGCTGCCATGACCAGACTCATATGGCGAGGCCATCCATGCCATAAGCGCGCCTCGCAATGATCGAGCCCCAAATCGTCCAAGGCCAGCAACAAGCAATTCCTGATTGTCCAGCGCATCCCGGCTGCGGTGGCCGGTTCCGGCAGAGAGTGAAGCAAAGCTTCAAGGCAAGCGCAACCCGAGTGGTGGTTTGCCGGCGGGATTGACCACGGCTTTTTGGGTAGGCGTGACGGGTTCTTCCTTGGTCAACGGGTCGGATCCGGGAAACAAGGGGGTCCGGGGGGCTCGCCCCCCGGCCACCGCCCCCGGCAAGGCACCGCCCCCGGCAAGGCACCGCCCCCGGCAAGGCACCGCCCCCGGCAGGGTTCAGCCGTCGAAATTGACCTCTTCGATCAGGGTCAGCGCCTCGGGGCGCAGGCGGGAAATTTCGCTCAGGGGAACGTTGTCGGGGGTGAAATCTCCCCAGCTTGCCACCAGCTCTGAACGTTCGACATGATCCGAGACGGGGAATTCGTAATTGGTCTCGGCATAGATTTTCTGCGCTTCATCGCTGACCAGAAACTCCAGCATCTTCATGGCCGCGTCCTGGTTCGGCGCGGATTTGGTCATCGCCACGCCCGAGACGTTGACATGCGTGCCGCCATCTTCGAAGACCGGAAAGACGATGCGCACCGAATTGGCCCATTCCTGCTGCTCGGGATCTTCCAGCATCTTGCCCATGTAATAGGTGTTGCCCAGGCTGATGTCGCATTCGCCCGCCCAGATCGACTTGACCTGACCGCGGTCGTTGCCCTCGGGTTTCTTGGCCAGATTGGCCTTGACCCCCTCCAGCCATTGCCGGGTGGCGTCGGGGCCGTGATGGGCCAGATAGGCGGCGGTCAGGGCGACGTTGTAATCGTTCGTGAAGGGGCGGGTGCAGATGCGGCCCTTCCATTTCGGATCGGCCAGATCCTCATAGGTCGTCACCTCTCCATCGGCCACGCGTTCCTTGCTGGCATAGACGATCCGCGCGCGCGTGGTCAGGCCGAACCAGTTGCGGTCCTGATCGCGCAGGCCCTCGGGGACGGCGTCAAGCGCTGCGTCCTCGACCGGCTGGGTGATACCCGCATCCTTGACCTCGCCCAGGCGGGCGACATCCACCGTCATGATCAGGTCGGCGGGGCTGCGGCTGCCCTCGGCCTGCAATCTTTCGACCATACCCTTGTCCACAAAGGCGGTATTCACGGTGATGCCGGTCTTTGCGGTAAAAGCGTCGGTCAGCGGTTTCAGCAATTCCGGCTGGCGGTGGGAATAGATGTTCACCTCTTCTGCAAGCGCGGGCAGGGCGGTTGCCCCCAGCAGAGCGGCAAGGATCATGGATCGCATATTCGACTCCTTTAGTCAGAATTTCGTCCGTTCTGCCACCCGTACTGTCCCCCGTCAATAACCGAGTAAATAAATCGGACATCGTGCCCGATTGACCACCCGCCCGCCGCGCGCTAGGGCGCAGCCATGGCACGCGCACCCTTGTTACAACTGACCGACATCTCGCTGACCTTCGGCGGCAACCCCGTATTCGAGGCGCTGTCCCTGACCGTCCAGCAGGGCGACCGGGTGGCGCTGGTCGGGCGCAACGGATCGGGTAAATCGACGCTGATGAAGGTCATGGCGGGGCTGACCGAACCCGACCGGGGGCAGGTCGTGCTGACCGCCGGTGCCCATGCCGGCTATATGGAGCAGGATCCCGATCTGACGGGTTTCGCCACGCTTGGCGATTTCGCCCGTGCCGGTCTGCCCGAGACCGAGGGCTATCGCGTCGAAATGGCCGCCGAGGGGCTGAAATTCGATCCTGACCGCCCCGTCTCGACGGCTTCGGGCGGCGAGCGCCGCCGCGCCGCGCTGGCCCGGCTGCTGGCGCAGGCCCCCGAGCTGATGCTGCTGGACGAACCGACCAACCATCTGGATATTCAGGCGATCGGCTGGCTTGAGGATCATCTGTTGCAGACCCGCGCGGCCTATGTGCTGATCAGCCATGACCGGACCTTTCTGCGCAACCTGACGCGGGCGACCCTGTGGATCGACCGGGGCGAGGTCAGGCGGCAGGAAAAGGGGTTCGATGCTTTCGAGGAATGGCGCGAAACCACCTGGGCGGCCGAGGACGAGGCCCGGCACAAGCTGGATCGCAAGATCAAGGCCGAGGCGCGTTGGGCGGTCGAGGGGATCAGCGCGCGGCGCAAGCGCAATCAGGGCCGGGTACGCGCACTGGCCGCCCTCCGGGCCGAGCGTGCGTCCCAGATCCGGCGGCAGGGCACTGCGGCGATGGCGCTGGATGCCGCGCCGCAATCGGGCAAGCGGGTGATCGAGGCCAAGGGCATTGCCAAGGCTTTTGGCGACCGGGTGCTGCTGCGGCCCTTTGACCTGCGCATCATGCGCGGCGACCGGGTGGCCTTTGTCGGGCCGAACGGAGTCGGCAAGACCACCCTGATCCGCATGCTGACCGGAGAGGCCGCGCCCGATCAGGGCGATGTCACCCTTGGCAAGAACCTTGAACTGGCGGTGTTCGATCAGGCCCGCGCCGCGCTGGACCCGGAACTGTCCCTGTGGGATTCGTTGACCGGCGATCCGGACATGCGTGTTTCGGGGCGGGCCGATCAGGTGATGGTGCGTGGCCAGCCCCGGCATGTCGTCGGCTATCTGAAGGATTTCCTGTTCGACGAGGCGCAGGCCCGCGCCCCCGTCCGCAGCCTGTCGGGCGGCGAAAAGGCGCGGCTGCTGCTGGCGCGTCTGATGGCGAAACCCTCGAATCTGCTGGTGCTGGACGAACCGACCAACGATCTGGATGTCGAGACGCTGGATCTGTTGCAGGATATTCTGGGCGAGTATGATGGCACGGTTCTGCTGGTAAGCCATGACCGCGATTTCATCGACCGCGTGGCCGACACCACTGTCGCGATGGAAGGCGATGGCCGCGCCGTGATCTATGCCGGCGGCTGGACCGATTATCGCGGCCAGCGCGGCGAGGATGGCCTTGCCGATGCCGCGCCTGCCCGCAAACAGGCCGCGCCCAGAATGCCCGAGGCTCTGAAACCGGCAAAGCCTGGTCTTAGTTTTACGGAAAGGCACCGGCTTGAGGAATTGCCCGCCATCATCCAACGGCTGGAGACCGAGATCGCAAAGCTGGCGGAATTTCTGGCCGATCCCGACCTGTACCAGACCGCTCCTGCCCGGTTCAGCAAGGCGACCGAGGCGCTGACGGAACGTCAGACCGCGCTTGAGGCCGCAGAAGAGGAATGGCTGACGCTTGAGGACAAGGCGGGCTGATCTTCCCGACCGATATGATCGCGCATCCAGCCATGCGCAAAGGCCATCTTTTCGCGCACCGGACCGGTCAGGACAAAGGGATACAAATCGTCATTGTCCAGCGCCCGGTTGATGCTGTTGATTGCGATGGCGATCTCGGTCGCGGCGGTCAGCAGCCGGGCGCTGTCGGTTTCGCGGTAAGGGTCCAGATCGGTCGGAAGTCCCGGCATGGACAGGCCGCAATTGACGAAACTGTCACTGAAATCGACCAGATGCAGCAGATGGGCAAATGTCTCGGCCCAGTCCTCGTGGGGATGAGCGGTCGCATAGCTTGTGATGAACTGTTCGCCCGGATCGCGCGGGTTGGCGTAATGCGCCTGAAGCGCGGTCGCGTAATCGGCGCGCTCATCCCCGAACAGCGCACGGAAGGCGGGCAGAAAGCCGGGGGCAAGCGCCAGCCGGTCAAAGCAGAAATGCGCCAGCTCGTGCCGGAAATGCCCCACCATCGAGCGGTATTGCTCGCCCAGTTGCCTTTGGCGTTGCAGCCGGATCAACTCGTCCGCTTCGGTGACGTTGATGGTGATCTGCCCCGAGGCGTGACCCATGACGATCCGCTCGGTCCGGCCTTGGGTCTTTTCCGACAGCATCAGAAAGACCGGGCGCATCCCCGGATCGGCATCGGTGAACCAGTCCCATCGCGACAGGTTGACCAGAACCCACCGTTTCGCATGTTCGGCCCCGGCCAGCAGGGACAGGTTGTCACCGACATGCAGCGCCGGAACCACGCGCGACATGGCGCAGGACCGGCACAGATGTCCGTCCCCTTCGGCGATCCAGTTGCAGCCGATGCTGTCGCGATTGCCGCAAGAGGCCGCCGCGTTCACCATCGCCCGCGCCTCGGGGTCATAATGCAGCGGCAGGCCGCAGACGCAGACAAGGTTGTGAAAATAGGCGCGTGCGCCGCAGGAGGGACAGGAAAGGCGTTGCATGCTGATCGCTCCGGTTCCGGGGGCATGGAAGGCCGCGTGCGCCCCGTGAGACAGGTATCGGCGATTTGCTTGACTTGTCCATCCGAATCCTCCATATCCTGCCGGACCGGCTGGGCAAGTGCTTTTGGCCGGTATGTTATTTTCAATGAACCCCGTCTTTCGGGCGGGGCGCAGTCCGAAGGCGGGGCAGCCCGAAACGCCGGATCCGACCGGGGCCGCAGGACGCGGAAGACGAAGGAAACGAAGCGATGTTCGCGGTTCTGAAAACGGGCGGCAAGCAATACAAGGTGCAGGCGGGCGACGTTCTGCGCGTGGAAAAGCTGAATGCCGCGGCTGGTGAGACAGTCCAGTTCAACGAAATTCTGATGGTCGGCGCAACCCTTGGCGCGCCGCTGGTCGATGGGGCCTGCGTGCAGGCCGAGGTGATCGATCAGGTCAAGGCCGACAAGGTCATTACCTATGTCAAGCGCCGCCGCAAGCACAGCTCGCAGCGGACCCGCGGCCATCGTCAACAACTGACCCTGCTGCGCGTGACCGAGGTTCTGGAAACCGGTGCCGGTGCAACCGGCGTGAAAGCCGCCGTCGGCGCGCGCACCAAAGCCCAAGCGTAAGGAGAGCGACCCATGGCACATAAAAAGGCAGGCGGTTCGTCCCGCAACGGCCGCGATTCCGCCGGTCGCCGTCTTGGCGTGAAACTGTATGGCGGTCAGTCCGCCACGGCAGGCAATATCATCGTGCGCCAGCGCGGCACAAAATGGTGGCCGGGCGACAATGTCGGCATGGGCCGGGATCACACCCTGTTCGCCCTGACCGACGGGCATGTGACCTTCAGGAAAGGCATGAAGGGGCGTACCTTCATTTCGATTACTCCAGCCGTGCCGGTGGCCGCCGAGTAACCCAAAATTAACATTTCGGTGTTAGGGGGGATCGGCGAAAGCCGGTCCCCCCGGCTTTTTCACATATCTGTTTTCCGGGAGGGGGAAATGGTAATGACTGCACCCATGAGGGAGGGGACGAGACTGGACGATCTTGTGAGGGCTGACGCTGCCGTGTCGGACCAGTCCATCATCGAAACCGAACGCCTCGTCCTGCGACCGCTGCGCCCGTCCGATACCGGACTGATCGCGCATTACACATCCGATCGCCGCGTGGCCGAAGGGACGCGCGCGATCCCTCATCCTCTGCCCCCCGGCGCGGCCGAGGCTTTTGTCGCCCGCGCCCTTGCCGCCGACCGGACCGAGGATGTCTGGGCCATTGACGGCTCGCATCACGATCTGGACGAGTTGCTGGGCGTGGTGTCGCTGACGCGGATGGACGGAAACCAGTCGGAACTGGGTTTCTGGGTCGGAGCCGGGTTCTGGAACACCGGTTTCGCGACCGAGGCGGTGGATGCGCTGGTCGCGGCCAATCCGCATCAGTCGCGCACGCTGTTTGCCGAGGTTTTTCAGGATAACCCCGGCTCGGGCCGGGTGCTGACTCATGGCGGTTTCGTCTATCTGGGCGATGCGGAAAGCTGGTCAGTGGCACGCAATGCGCTGGTGCCGACCTGGACCTATCTGCGCAAGATGGGCTGAGGGGGTGACGGGGCGTCACATGCAGAAACTGCCGACGCGCCGTTGCAAAGCCAGCCGAAAGCCCTAGCTATGTGGCATGAGCAGCATCCCTTATTCCGTTCTTGATCTGTCGCCGGTGCCCGAGGGCAGTACGGCGGCGGATGCGATCCGCAACACGCTTGATCTGGCGCGGCATGCCGAAACCTGGGGTTATCACCGGTTCTGGATGGCCGAGCATCACAACATGCCAGGCATCGCCAGCGCTGCGACCGCGGTGCTGATCGGTCTGGTCGCACAGGCGACCAGCCGGATGCGGGTCGGCGCGGGTGGCATCATGCTGCCGAACCACGCGCCGCTGACAGTGGCCGAGGCGTTCGGGACGCTGGCCACGGCCTTTCCCGACCGCATCGATCTGGGACTGGGCCGCGCGCCGGGCGGCGATGGCGCGGTGATCCGCGCGCTGCGCCGCGATCCCATGGCCGACAGCTTTCCGCAGGATGTGGTGGAGCTGCTGGAATATCTGGGCCCCGAACGGTCCGGCGCACCCGTTCGCGCGCTGCCGGGCGAGGGGACGGATGTGCCCGTCTGGATCCTTGGCAGCAGCCTGTTCGGCGCGCAGCTTGCCGCGCATCTGGGCCTGCCCTATGCCTTTGCCAGCCATTTCGCGCCCGACGCGATGGAACAGGCCATCGCCATCTATCGCGACCGTTTCCGCGCCTCGCGCTGGAGCGATGGCCCTCGTGTGATGATCGCCGCGAATGTCTTTGCCGCCGATGATCCCGACGAGGCCGCATTTTTGCGGACCACGATGCAGCAGGCTTTCGCAGCGCTGCGCCTTGGGATGCCGGGTAAACTGCCCCGACCCGTGCGCGATCTTGACGCGGTGATCCCGCCACAGCTTCGCGCGCTCAGCGACAAGGCACTGAAGATCAGCGCAGTGGGAACCCGCGATCAGGTGCAGGACCAACTTGGCGCGCTGATCGACAGCTATAGGCCGGACGAACTGATCCTGACCGGGCAAATTCATGACCATGCCGCGCGATTGCACAGTTTCGAATTGGCAGCCGAGGCGATGCGGTCGCTATAGCCCCAGGCGGGCCAGCGTCAGTCCCAGCAGAAGCAGCCCCGCGATGACGACTGCCCGGCGATACAGCGCCAACCCGCGTCCGATATCGCTGACATTCGGATCGCGGGCCGCGCCGTTCAGCCAGGGCTCATCCGCGATCCGGCCGGCATAGATGCGCGGCCCCGACAGCCGGACCGACAGCGCTGCGGCCATCGCGGCCTCGGGCCAGCCAGCATTGGGCGAGCGATGCAGCCGCGCGTCGCGCAGGGCAACGCTCGCCGTGGCCAGCCGCCCCGAGGCCAGCGTGAACAGCAGCGCCGTCAGCCTTGCGGGAATCCAGTTCGCCACATCGTCCAGCCTTGCGGCAAAGCAGCCGAATTGCAGATGCCGGGGCGTGCGGTGGCCGATCATGGAATCCAGCGTGTTGATTGCCTTGTAGGCGGCAATCCCCGGCAGCCCGGCCACCGCCGCCCAGAACAGCGGCGCGACCACCCCGTCCGAGGCGTTCTCGGCCAGGCTTTCGATGCTGGCGCGGGCCAGCGCGGGTTCGTCCGCATTGCTGATGTCGCGCCCGACAATCATCGCTGTTGCGGCCCGTGCTCTGGCCAGATCGTCGCGGGTCAACGGGATCTGGACGGCGCGCAGATGCTGATGCAGCGACCGTGCGGCCACCAGCGGCCATGCCAGAACTCCGGCGATGACCGGTCCCAGCCACAGCTGCAACGCCAGCGCCGGAAGGGCGACGCCGGCGATGACGATCAGGCTGGCGACCGTGCCCTTCAGCACCCGCGCGCGCCCCGCATTCATCCGCCGGTCCAGCAGGGCGATCAGCGCGCCGATCCATGTCACCGGATGGCCGATCCGCCGAAACAACGGGTCGGGCCAGCCGATCACGGCGTCCAGCGCCAGAGCGATCAGCGCGGTCAGGGGCATGTCACGTTCACCGCCTCGACCGCCCATCCCGAAGGCGTGCGGCGCATCGTGGTCAGCGACAGCGGCGCAACCGAGAATGACAGAGCGGCGGGACCGATGACCATCGACAAGGCTACGCGGACCGTGCCTGCATGGGCGATAACCAGCGTATCGCGGGCCAGCGATTCCAGCGCAGGGCGCACGCGATCCGCCATATCATGAAAGCTTTCGCCACCTTCGGGGCGCATCGTGGCCAGTTCGGCTACGCTCTGTTCGCCCAGATCGGGCAGGTCCGCGTATGGGGTGCCCTCCCATACGCCGAAATCCTGCTCCCACAGGGCGGGGTCGGTGTCGGGATCGTTCAGACCCAGGCCCGCTGCGGTTTGCAGGCAGCGCCGCGCCGGGCTGCACAGGACATGCGGCGCGGCGCCGATCAGCCGCGCAACACGCGAAAATGCCGCCCCGTCGCTGCAATCGGCATCAATGTCGCGCCGCCCGGTCAGCCGGGCGGCGTTCTGGGGCGGCGCGTGGCGCAGGATTTGCAGGCGCATGGGGGCGTTCTTTCAACTGCGGGCGTCACACAGGTCTAGCGCCGCGACGCGCGATGAAAAAGCCCCGATGCGATTGGGCGTCGCAGGGTCAGAAGCTGCGGACATACCCGACCGAAAACAGCCAGGGCTGGATCTTGGCCTTGCCGATCTTGTCTCCGTTCAGCTTGACATCGGCGTCAAGGTCGAACCAGCGGATATTGACCCGTGCGGCGTCGCGGTCGGTGAACTTGTAGTCGATACCTGCCTGAACCGAGGCGGAAAAACTATTGTCAATATCAAGATCGCCCAGATTCGAATGGGTGTCAAAAAAGAATGTATAATTTGCACCAATTCCCAGATAAGGCTTCCACGCATTATAAGTCGGAAAATGATAATTAACCGAGATCGTAGGCGGCAGATGGTCGGTATTCCCGATATGCTGGCCGTCAAGCTTGAGATCATGCTTGAAGGGCGTTGCTGCCAGAATTTCGATGCCGATATTGTCGCGGATGAAATACTCGGCGGTGAAAATCGGCCTTGTATTGTTGTTGATATCCAGTCTGGCCCCGGCAACCGTGCCGTTATCCGATTTCGGATCCAGAAAGCCCACGCCCACCCCAAGGGTCCATTCGCCCTGTGACTGAGCGTTCGCGGAAGCAGAAAAAACGGTCCCGGCCAGCGCCGCAGCCAGTACAACAGACTTCATAAACATCAAATTATGCCTTTACCAATTTGTAACGTCTAATGATTCCAGAGAATTGTGTGCAGCGCGCTGATCTGGATCAAACCGTGCCCCCTATGGCGACGATTCGTTGCCTATTGGTGACATCAATCGCCGGGGTCCGGGTTGCCCGGCAAGCGGATAGGTGCGCAGCCGCAATCCGGTAGCGCAATACTCATAAGTCTTACATGAATGGCAATTAAGTATATAAAACTATACCGATGGGTATGAAACATACCCGCTGACGTGCTTTGGTATAGTTTTATTATACTTATAATTAGGTAATTGCTACCGAGTTGCTGACGTTTAGTCAATTTTCAACAGTTGATTGGCAAAAGCGTATGCAAATGAAGCCTGAATACGGGCTTGATTTCAACGCAAATCGCCCAAGGGCTTTTAAATT
>NZ_JBKEBL010000022.1:0-4881 GCF_047973135.1 Paracoccus sp. (in: a-proteobacteria) | reverse complement strand
GTCAGCATCCCGATCCTGACCTCGGTGACGGCCCCGGCAAAGGTGGTGCAGGTATCGCCCGCGTCGTCATCTCCGACGCTGACGCAGCTTGGCGAGGAGGGCAAGACCGGCGGATATTTCTTCCGCACCATCACCTCGGACGCGTTGCAGGGCACGGCTGCGGCGAAATACGCCATGGATCAGGGCATGAACAAGCTGGCCATCATCCATGTGAACAACGATTTCGGCGTGAACATGATGCGCGAATTCCGCACCGCCTACGAGGCACTTGGCGGCGAGATCACCTCGGTCACGCCCTATAACGAAAAGCAGGCCAGCTATTCCTCCGAGGCGACGGCGGCATTGCAAGGCGATCCGCAGGCGCTGTACCTGATTTCCTATCCGGTGGACGGGGCGACCATCGCGCGGGCGTGGATTTCCAGCGGCGGACCGCAAAGCTTTCTGCTGAATGACGGGATGAATTCCGAGGACTTCATCAAATCGGTCGGCGCGCAATATCTGAACGGTGCCTATGGCACCTCGTCCGGCACATCGGAAACCGCGTCCACCCGGTATTTCTATGACAATTTCGCCGCATTCTCGGGCGGCATCGCCCCCGATGCCCCGGCGGCAGACCGGTCCTATGACGCAGGCGCAATCGTCGGGCTGGCCATCGCCCAGGCGGGCGAGGCGACAGCAGACAAGATCCGCGACGCAATCCCACTGGTGACGGGCACGGAGGGCGAACCGATCCATGCCGGCCCCGAGGAATTCACAAAGGCCCTGGACCTGATCGCCAAGGGGCAGAAAATCCGCTACGAAGGCGTCATCGGCCCGGTTGCCTTTGACCAGTATGGCGACATCACCGGACCGTTCCGGCTGTGGAAAATCACCGATGGCGTGGTCGGGACGGTCGGCGACATGACCGCTGACGAGGTCGCGGGGATCAAGGCGGAGACGGCGAATTAAGCGCCCCGGCCCCCGGCATCCCGCACGGATAACCGGGGGTTGCCCGTCCTTGCGGGTGGCGGTTTGCATTCCGGTTTCGTGACCGATAAAAAAGCGCCGCCATGCCAAGGTGAAGCCAATGAACGATTCCGATCTGGTGACAGCGTCCGACATGTCGGTTCACGCCTCGCGTTATGCGCCCTATTACCTGTCTCAGATCAACAACCGGCTGTCCTGGGGGGCCTCTCAGCTTTATCTGCATCTGTTCGGTATCGGACTGAACGAATGGCGCGTCCTGTCGGCGCTGCGCAATGAACCGGGCATTCAGGCGCTGCGGGTCGGCGAGATGGTGGCGATGAACAAATCGGTTGTCAGCCGCTCGACCCGCCGGTTAGAGGATCTTGGCTATGTCGCCGCCCGGCTGGACCGGTCGCGGCGGCGGCTGTGGCTGACCGGCGCGGGGGCCGCGCTGCATGACAGGATCATGGTCATCGCCCTGCGGCGCGAGGCCGCTCTGCTGGACGGGTTCAAGGCGGCCGAGCTTGACACGCTGTATTCCATGCTTGACCGGATGCGCGCGAACCTTGCGATGGTCGATGCCGTGGACCGGTCGCTGACACCGGGCTGATCCGCCGACCAATGCCCGCCCGTCGCGGCGGTGGCAGATTTTGGCATTGCATGTTTCCTGCGCAGCGTATCTTGTCGGACCCGCTGCAGAATGTGCAGGAAAGGTTGGCTCATGGATATTCGCGCAATCGTGATGGGCGTGCTTTTCGCGTTGATATGGGCATCGGCCTTCACTTCGGCGCGGATGATCGTCATCGCATCGCCGCCCCTGTTCGCGCTGGCACTGCGCTTTGCGCTGTCGGGCATTGTGGGTGTCCTGATCGCACGCGCCATGGGCGAGACGTGGCACGGCCTCAGCCGCAATCAGTGGCGCGCGGTGATCATCTTCGGGCTGTGCCAGAACGCGCTGTATCTGGGCCTCAACTGGGTAGCGATGCAATGGATCGAGGCCGGGCTGGCCTCGATCATCGCGGCGACCATGCCGCTGATGGTGGCCTTTCTGGGTTGGCTGTTCATGGGCGAAAAACTGCGCCCGATGGCAATTTTCGGTCTGGGTCTGGGTCTGGTCGGCGTCGTGATCATCATGAGCTCGCGCCTGTCGGGGGGCAGCGATCCGGCCGGCATTCTGATGTGCTTTGGCGGGGCGCTGGCGCTGGCGATCGCGACGCTGACGGCGCGGGGGGCCAGTTCGGGCGGGAATGTCATGATGATCGTCGGGCTGCAAATGCTGGTGGGTGCGGTCAGCCTTGGCCTGATCGCGCCATTTTTCGAAACATGGCAACTGACGCTGGACGCAAGGGTGGTCTGGGCGTTTCTGTACACGATTCTGGTGCCGGGCCTGCTGGCCACCTGGCTCTGGCTGCTGCTGGTCGAACGGATCGGGGCGGTCCGCGCCGCCACCTTCCATTTCCTGTCGCCTTTCTTCGGCGTGCTGACCGCCGCCGTACTGCTGGACGAGAAACTGGGCAGCGGCGACATTCTGGGCGTGTTCATCATCATGGCCGGGATTCTGGCGGTGCAACTGTCGCGGGTGCTGAAGAACGGCAAATAGGTTTTCCGCCCCTGCGGTCGCTAACCGCCGGGCGTCAAGCGGATCAGCGCGCCGTTCTGCGCATCGGTCAGCACCATGACCGAGCCGTCCCGTGCCACGGCGACATCGCGCACCCGGCCAAGGCCCTGCACATGCCGCGCCTCGCCCCGCACCCGGCCATCGGCGATCCGCAGCCGGACCAGCGCCCCGGCCCGCAAGCCGCCGATCAGCAGATCTCCGCGCCAATCGGGAAACAGCGCGCCGTCATAGAATGTCATTCCCCCCGGCGCGATGACCGGATCCCAGTAATAGACCGGCTGTTCGGTCCCCTGCATCTGCGTGACACCCTCGCCAACCGCCGCGCCGCCATATTCGATGCCATAGGTCACGACCGGCCAGCCATAGTTGCGACCGGGCTGCGGGCGGTTCAGTTCGTCCCCGCCGCGCGGGCCGTGTTCGATCGTCCAAAGCGCGCCGTCCGGCCCCATTGCTGCGCCTTGAATATTACGATGCCCCCAGGACCAGATTTCGGGCAACGCGCCCTCGACCCCCGGCCTGCCCATCGGCGCACCGCTTAGCGGATCGATCCGCACCACCTTGCCCAGACTTGTCGTGACATTCTGTGCCAGCCCGCGTGCATCGCGGCTGGATCTTTCGCCGGTGGTGACGAACAGCCCGCCCTGCCCGTCAAGGATCAGCCGGGATCCGAAATGGTTGGTCGAGTTCCACGCCGGTTGCTGTTGCCAGATGACCTGTACCTCTTCCAGCCGGTCGCCACCCGGCGACAGAACCCCGGTCGCAACTGCCGTCGCGTTGCGCCCACCGCCGCGCGGCTGCGCAAAGCTGATCCAGACGCGCCTGGTCTCGGCGAAATTGCCCGCCACCGCCACATCCAGCAGCCCGCCCTGCCCGCGGCTATCGACATCGGGCAGCCCGGCAATCGCGGGCGACATCGCCCCGTTCGGGGCGATCAGCCGCAGCCGTCCGGGCCGTTCCGTCACCAGCCAGCCGCCATCGGGCAGTTCCGCCATCCCCCAGGGATGGCGCAGCCCTTCGGTGACGACCTGCCGGTTCAACGCCATATCCGGCAGAACCGGGGCGCGGGTCTGACCCGCGAAAGCCGGTTTCTGTCCCGGCGCGTTGGGGGCTGCGGCGTTGAAATCCTGCGCATGGGCCGAAGCCGCGAACAGGACAGCGATCAGGAACCCTGAAAATCGAGTCATCGAAACCTCCGTCCCCGCAGCCTAGCGCAGACCGACCGCCACCAGGATCACGTCACCGTCAGACAGTTCCTGCGATCAGAACCCTTTGTGAGTCTTCAGAAATTCCGTCTCATCCGCCGTGTTCTCGCGGCCCAGCACCGCGTTGCGATGCGGAAAACGGCCAAATTCTGCGATAATGTCGCGATGAGCATGGGCAAAGCGCAGGGAATTATCGTCCCCCAGCGCCTCGTACAGGCGGATACTGCGGTTCTGATCGTCCAGATCCTCGCTATGCATGAAGGGCAGGTAAAAGAACGCGCGCTGCGCCGGGACAACCTGCTGGTCAAAGCCCTTGTCCAGCGCCTGACCGGCATGTGTCAGCGCCAGATCGTTGCTTTCAAAACTGCGGCCCGACCCGCGGAACATGTTGCGCGGAAACTGATCCAGCACGATCATCAGCGCCAGCGCGTCCGCCGCGCTTTCCATCCAGTGATCCAGCCTGCCGCCATGCGCAGCCTCGTATGTTTCCAGAAAAAGCTGGATGATCTGGTTGTCGATTTCATTGGATTTCTCGAACCAATAGGGCTTCATTTCGTCCGAAAACCAGAAGTCACGGACATCCTGGGGGGTTCTGAAAGACATCATTTCTCCTTATGGCAGCGGAATGAACTCGTCCCGGTCGCCCGGCGGCAGATCGAACAATCCCTGACCCCAACGCGCATCCCGCCATTCGCGTTTCGCCGTCTCGATCCTTTCGCGCGACGAGGCGACGAAATTCCACCAGATAAAGCGCGGCCCGTTCAGGGTTTCGCCCCCCAATGCCATCAGCCGCGCACCCTGTTCGCCCGCCTGCGCCGAAATGGCGTCGCCGGGGCGGAACACCATCATCTGCCCGGACTGAAATTCCTGTCCGGCGATCCGGACCGAGCCCTCGGTGATATACAGCCCGCGATCCTCGTGATCATCGGGCAGAGGAAAACGCGCGCCGGGCGTCAGCGTCACATCCAGATAGAAAGTGTCGGAATACAGCGTCGCGGGCGCCACCTCGCCATAGGCGCGGCCAAGGATCAACCGCGCCTGCGCGCCCTCTGCCTCGATCAGGGGCAGCGCCTGCTGGCCATGATGTTCAAAGATCGGGTCAATGTCCTCGTGGCT
>NZ_JBKEBL010000080.1:0-33683 GCF_047973135.1 Paracoccus sp. (in: a-proteobacteria) | reverse complement strand
GCAGCCTTCGCTTTCGCGACCAATCAGCCGGATCGTCCGCGAGGATCGGCAGAGGCGTCACACCGATGCCGCTTTCGACCAGAAGATCGACGAGCAGGTCCAGCAACGCCGCCGCACGCCGGTGGTCTTCGTCAGTCAGTGGCTCGAAAACGTATTCGCTTCAGTTCGGCTCGATGATGGATTGAACCATTGCGCGCAGCTGCCGCGCTGACGGCGATGCGACTGCTCCGGCCACTATCGATACCACTTCTCTTTGCTCGTTGAGGCAACGAGGATGGCGGCCGCCGCCGCAAATGGAATCAGCGACAATCCGGCGAGGAGTATAAAGCCAGGCGCTTCGCCCTTGACCAGAAAGCCGAGACCGAACTGGCGCACCAGACCTTCATGGATGACGATGCCCATGAGAACGCAATCCACAAGGCTGTGCAAAACCGAAACAACGAGAAAGCCCGGTATCCGTCGGGGAAGGAAGGAAACTCTGCTTAGGGTGGCACAGAGCAGACAGCCGGGATCGGCGAAAAGCCGAGGCTGGAGGGGCCGGAGCGGGCGAGAAGCTGCCTGACCCGGCCCTTGCGCGTCGTTCCCGTTGTTTCGCAACAGCCGCTAAGCGACAATGAGGCATTCCAGAGCCAGTTATTTCAAGGAACAGGTATTTTATTTGGAGGAATAGGTATCATGTCTGCCATTCATCAAATTTCTAACCGCAATACGCAACAGAAGCAGCCCGCGCGAGGGCTGGGTGGCGACACATCTGCCCAGATCCATAAGCACTGGTCCCTGCCTCGGACGGAGAACCGGGGCATCGTTGCTGATGCCAAGTGGGGTGTGGGCGCGGGAATGGGCGCGGAACTGGCCGCCGGTCAGAGTGGACTGCGCGGCTTTGATCACGAAGTGCAGTCCGCCGCCAACGTGAAGATGGCCGCGCCGGCACCGGGCCGGGGCGATGAGGGCAACAAGGTCGAGGGCAAGCCTGCAGATCCTGGCAAGGACGGGATCGTGCAGAACGGAACCGTCTTTGAGATCGGCGAAAACAAGCGTCCGGATATTCATCACGACAACGGGTTTTTGCAGAACCCCGACGATCCCAACGACCCCGAGCCAATGCCGACACGCAAGCCGACGAAGGAGGAGAAGGAATTCTACGACGATCAGGTGTTCGAAGCCAGTCTTGGTAATAGCGTAAAGTGGATGCCGCTGGATTTTCTTTCTGACCAGTTAGCTTTGGACCACGCAATTCCTGCCTACAAACATTTCCTGACGGGAGAAGGCAAGGATCGCGAGTTTGACTATGCTGCATATCTGGACAATGATGAATCGGGAAAAAAGACCAAAGATCGCGTTCTTTCCGATACGCGGACCGCTGCGGACCAGCTTTATGGTGATCTGGACGAGCAGGTCGGGCAGAATCCCGGAGACAGCGTGACCTTTAAGGTCCGCAGCGATGCCATGACCACCGAAATGGATTCTGGTTTGCCTTATCCCAAATCTGAGGACTGGCAAAAGGCCCTTGGCGGCCACAGTTTCTGGAGCAGCGCGGATGTGACCGTGACCCGAAACGAAGACGGAACCCTGAAGGCATCCGCCGATGTGACAATCCATGCCGAGGATCGCTATAACTTCAATCCGGGGCAGAAAGATATCAAGACCAAGGCTCCGGATGAGGAACGCGGTGTTTTCGAGGAGACAGGGCTGGCTCATCAGTATACGCAGACCGGAGAAGCGACCTACACGACGGAATGGGAGATGGGCGATCCCGGCGGGAAGTCTGTCAAGACCGATGAAAAGAGCGGCGGGCGATGAAACGAGGTTTGATTGCCGCGGGCCTGCTGGTGGCCAGTGTGACGATTGTCGCAGCAAAGGAGCAGGCCGAGATGATCAACCATTCCCTTGATGAATTGCGCCGCCTTGTCCCGGTTGCCGGGGCGCCGGCGGATGTGGTGTGGCAGAGGAATGTGCTGGGTTCGGCGGGCGGAGGGTTTCCGCCCGGTCCCACCGACGAAATGCTGTGGGTGGTTCTTAGCTATGACAGCGCCGAGGAGGTGCAGCAGCTTGTCAGCGGCGGTCTGACCGAGGATGTGGTCATCGAGGCCCCCGACTGGTTTCCCGAAAATCTGCATCCGGGGGCCGGGCTGGATGTGGTGCGCCATCATCGGGTCGAGGGGTTCATGGATGCCGAGGTCATGACGGTGCCCGGTCAGCCGCAGATTCTGTTGCTGAAAAAGCCGCTGTTCTGATGCAACATGTTGCCGTTGCGCGCCAGCGTGCGCAACGGTGTTGCGTATCGTAACTTTTTGTTTTCATGTATTAAAAACCCGCAAGCGGCTTTCGCAAAGGTTTAGAAGTTGACTTGGCGAACGCCCTAAGGTAGAACTTTTACATGCTGGGAGAAATGGGCAAGCGGCCGGGGGACGACCCCGAGGCCGCTTTTTCGTTTCTTGGCTCGTGCGGACAGGACACGAGGCAGGACAGTTTGCATGAACGATACGAAGCTGGATGAAGTCGGTGGGGTCTGCGCCCCGGACGAGGCCATTGCCGTGGCTGAGGGGCTTTTCTGGTCCTATGTCAGGGATCTGAAACGCCACGAGGCGGCACTGGAAGCCTGCGCAAGCGGGGCGGTGGATGCGGGCGCGCTGAAAGAGGCGGTCAGGGCCGCGCGGGACGTCCGCGAGGCGGTTCATCTGATGATGACGGAAAGGAACAGGGTTGACAAACTTCGCAAGGATATTGCCGGAGGGGTCGGGGGAGGAAGCCTCGATCTTGACGCGGCACGAGATGAGATCGGGCGCCGCCTGGCTTGCCTCCGCCGCGCCTGCGGAAGTTGACGAGTTTCTGGGCGGGCTGGGTGAGAATGCGCTGATGGCGCTGCCCTGGCTGTTCGAGTTCTGGGCCCTGCCGCATCAGTTGCCCCCCGAAGGCTGCTGGAAAAGCTGGGTGATCATGGGCGGGCGCGGTGCGGGCAAGACCCGCGCCGGTTCCGAATGGGTGCGCCGTCTGGTCGAGGGGCCGACAGCCGCCTCGCCCGGACGATGCCGCCGTGTCGCGCTGGTGGGTGAAACCTTCGATCAGGCGCGCGAGGTCATGGTGATGGGCGACAGCGGCATCCTGGCCTGTTCGCCCCCCGACCGCCGCCCCGTCTGGGAGGCGGGGCGGCGGCGGCTGGTCTGGGCCAATGGCGCGACCGCGACGGTTTACAGCGCGCATGAACCCGAGGCGCTGCGCGGGCCGCAATTCGACGCGGCCTGGGCCGACGAACTGGCCAAGTGGAAAAAGGCCGGCGAGGTCTGGGACATGCTGCAATTCGCGCTGCGACTGGGCGAACATCCGCAGCAGGTGGTGACGACCACGCCGCGCAATGTCGATGTGCTGAAGCGGATTCTGGGCAATGCCAGCACGGTCGTGACCCATGCCCCCACCGACGCCAACCGCGCCTATCTGGCTGAAAGCTTTCTGGCCGAAGTCGAGGCGCGCTATGGCGGCACCCGGATGGGCCGGCAGGAACTGGAGGGCGTGCTGCTGGACGATGTCGAGGGCGCGCTGTGGACCACGGCGATGCTGGAAGGCTGTCGGGTGGAACATGCGCCCGCCCTGTCCCGTGTCGTCGTGGCGGTCGATCCGGCGGTGACGGCGGGGCGGGCCAGTGACGAATGCGGGATCGTGGTGGCGGGAGTTGTCGCGGGCGGCGAGCCGCGCGACTGGCGGGCCTATGTGCTGGAGGATGCGACCGTGAAGGGCGGGCCGCTGGACTGGGCCCGCGCCGCGATTGCCGCGATGGACCGGCACGGGGCCGAAAAGCTGGTGGCCGAAGTCAATCAGGGCGGCGATCTGGTGGAAAGCGTGATCCGGCAGGTGGATCCTCTGGTCCCGTTCCGGGCGCTGCGGGCGTCACGCGGCAAGGGGCTGCGGGCCGAGCCGGTCGCCGCGCTGTATGAACAGGGCCGCGTCCGGCATGTCCGGGGCAATCTGGGCACGCTGGAGGATCAGATGTGCCGGATGACGGTGCGCGGATACGAAGGGCAGGGCAGTCCCGACCGGCTGGATGCGCTGGTCTGGGCGATCCACGAACTGATGATCGAACCTGCCTTTGGCTGGCGGAGGCCCCGGATGCGGTCGCTTTAGCGCGGGATGGGAAGCCTGATGAATGACGGAAGGGCCGGCCTTTGGGCTGGCCTTTCTTATTGCCGGGATAAGGAGGCGAACATGGCGTTTCGATTGTTCACGCGGGGAAAGAAGGTGGCCCCCGTACCGGAAGGAAAGGCCAGCGCGACAGGCCGGGTGGTGGCGCTGTCGGCGGGTGCAGGGCGGCCGGTCTGGTCGGCGCGCGATACCGGATCGCTGACGCGGGGCGGGTTCGTGGGCAACCCGGTGGGGTTCCGATCAGTCAGGCTGATCGCCGAGGCGGCGGCGGCGGTGCCGCTGATCTGTCAGGACCGGGAACGGCGCTATGACGCCCATCCGGTGATCGACCTGTTGCGCCGCCCCAATCCGGGGCAGGGCCGGGCCGAGCTGTTCGAGGCGCTGTTCGGGCAGATGCTGCTGACCGGCAACGGCTATCTGGAGGCGGTCGGGCCGGGCCGTGACGGGCTGCCCGAGGAATTGCATGTGCTGCGGTCCGACCGGATGAGCATCGTTCCCGGCGAGGATGGCTGGCCGGTGGCCTTTGACTATGCGGTGGGCGGGCGCAAGCACCGGTTCGACATGACCGGAAGCCCCGACCCGATCTGCCACATCCGCAGCTTTCACCCGCAGGACGACCATTACGGGCTGTCACCGATGCAGGCGGCGGCGGTGGCGGTGGATGTGCATAACAGCGCAAGTGCCTGGTCCAAGGCGCTGTTGGACAATGCGGCGAGGCCCTCGGGGGCGATCGTGTACCGGGGCGCGGACGGGCAGGGCGCGCTGAGCCCGGAGCAGTATGACCGGCTGGTCGATGAGATCGAGATGAACCATCAGGGCGCGCGCAATGCGGGCCGTCCGATGCTGCTGGAGGGCGGGCTGGACTGGAAGCCGATGGGGTTCAGCCCCAGCGACATGGAGTTCCACCAGACCAAGATGGCCGCCGCGCGCGAGATCGCGCTGGCCTTTGGTGTGCCTCCGATGCTGCTGGGGATACCGGGGGACGCGACCTATGCCAATTACGCCGAGGCGCACAGGGCCTTTTACCGGCTGACGGTCCTGCCGCTGGCGATGCGGGTCGCGGCCTCGGTCGCGTGGTGGCTGTCGGAACATCTGGGAAGCGAGGTCGATCTGCGCCCCGATCCCGATGGCGTGCCCGCCCTGGCCGATGAGCGCGACCAGCAATGGAAGCGGGTCAGTGACGCGGTCTTTCTGACCGATGCCGAAAAGCGCGCCCTGCTGGGGTTGCCGCCTCTGGCCGATGGGTGAGGCGATGGAGGGATCGCGGTTCATCGAGGGCTGGCACGACCAGCGTTTCGAGGCGCAGGAACGGATCATGGCGTTGCAATTCGGGGCCGTCGAAAAGCGGCTGGAACGGATCGAGTCGCTGATCGAGGCATTCGAGCGGCGGCTGTGGATGACGGTGTACGGCGTGGTCGCAGTGATCCTGACGCAGGCCGTGCAGGGGATTTTGGAATTCGCGCCGAAAGGAGGCTGAGGAATGATTCCGGGACTAGAGGTGAAATTCGCGGGCGGGGCTCCGGTCCTGACCGGCGGGCACGAGATCGAGGGCTATGCCAGCCTGTTCGGGCTGACCGATCAGGGCGGTGATGCGGTGTTGCCGGGGGCCTTTGCCGCCTCGCTGGCCAGACTGAAGGCGCGCGGCGACAAGGTGCGGATGCTGTGGCAGCACGATCCGGCCCGGCCCATCGGCGTCTGGGACGAGATCCGCGAGGACGAAAAGGGCCTGTGGGTCAAGGGGCGGCTGCTGCCCGAGGTGGCGCAGGCCCGCGAGGCGGCGGCGCTGATCAGGGCGGGCGCGATCGACGGGCTGTCCATCGGCTTTCGTACCATCCGCGCCACACGCGACGGCAAGGGCCGCCGCGCATTGGCCGAAGTGGAATTGTGGGAGGTGTCGCTGGTCACATTCCCGATGCTGCCCGAGGCCAAGGTCGGGCGCAAGGACACCGCCGATCTGCGCGAGGTGGCCGCGATTTTCGCCGAGGCGACGCGGGCGATGCGGCAGCAATAGGATTTGCCGCATCGCCCCCGGCGCTGCGGCGAAATCCGGGCCGCAGACGCGGCCCGGCTAAACGGGGCGGCCTGCCCCGATCACCGAAATGAGGAGACTACCATGACCGAGGTGACAGCCACCGGCGGCGGCGACGCGCCTGCCGATCTGAAAGGGGCCATGATGGGGTTCGTCGGCGAACTTCGCGGCTTTCGTGAAGACATCCAGACCAAACTGCAAGCACAGGAAGAACGCATGAACATGCTTGATCGCAAGACCGCCATCCGGGGCCGCGCGCCCTTGTCCACCACCGCCGCAACCGAGGTGCCGCATCAGAAGGCGTTCGACGCCTATCTGCGCAGCGGCGATGATGACGGGCTGCGCGGGCTGGTCATCGAGGAAAAGGGCCTGACCGTCGCCAGCGATGGCGGTTTCCTGGCCGCGCCGCAAGTGTCCGAGACGGTGCAGAATGTCCTGCGATCCGGCGCGTCGCTGCGCAGGCTGGCCAATGTCGTCAGCGTCGAGTCGTCGAAATACGAGGTGCTGGTTGACAAGGGCGATCTGGGGACCGGCTGGGCGGATGAGACCGCCACGACCGAGACCGCCTCGAACGGGATCGAACGGATCGTGATCGACGTTCACGAATTGTCGGCCATGCCCAAGGCCAGCCAGCGCCTGCTGGACGACGCGGCCTTTGATGTCGAGGCCTGGCTGGCCGAGCGGATTGCCGACAAGTTCGCGCGTTCCGAGGCGGCGGCCTTTGTCAGCGGCACCGGTACCGGCAGGCCGAGAGGTATCCTGTCCTATCCGACCGCCAATGCGGGCAGCGAGACGGATGGCCAGATCGGCCGCGTCCGCACCGGCGTGGCGGGCGATTTCAGCGCCACCGCGCCCGCCGATGCGCTGATCGATCTGATCTATGCGCTGGGGGCCGAATATCGTGCCAATGCGAATTTTGTCATGAACTCGAAAACCGCCGCGCGGATCCGCAAGATGAAGGATGGCGAAGGCCGGTTCCTGTGGACCGACGCGCTGGCCGCCGGGCAATCGGCGCAACTGCTGGGCTATCCGGTGCTGATCAGTGAGGACATGCCCGACATTGCCGCGAATGCCTTTGCCGTGGCCTTCGGCGATTTCCGCGCCGCCTATACCATCGTCGAGCGCCCTGATCTGCGCGTCCTGCGCGACCCGTTCAGCGCCAAGCCGCATGTACTGTTCTATGCGACCAAGCGTGTCGGTGGCGGCGTCACCGATTTCCGCGCGCTTCGGCTGCTGCAATTCGCCTGATCCTTCGGGATCGGGCGAGGGAGGGGGCCGTGCGCCGGTCGCTGGTCATTCCGGCTTAGCTACTGTCCGCGCGTGCTGATGGCTGGCGCGCGGGCACGGCCCTTTCCCGCAGCAGACCGAACAAGGGGCCCCGATGTCCGGGGCTCTCTGACGGAACAGAAGCAGCGGACGGCAGGACAGGAGGTTCACAAGATGATGCTGAGAGAAGAGACGGCGCCGGCGGCAGAGGCGCTGCCTGTCGCCGCGTTGCGCGCGCATTTGCGGCTGGGATCAGGCTTCGGGATCGGGGATGACCCCGCCGAGACCGCTGCGCTGGCAGGGTTTCTGCGGGCCGCGATTACCACCGTCGAGGCGCGTACGGGCAAGGTGCTGCTGACGCAGCGGTTCCGGATGCAGCTTGACGACTGGCGGGACCGGCTGGGGCAGACACTGCCCCTTGCCCCGGTCACGGGCGTCGATGCGATCGCCATAGATGACGGCGCGGGGACGGTGACGCAGATCGCGCCCGATCTGTGGCGGCTGATCCCCGACAACCAGCGGCCGATGATCCTGCCCGCAGGGGCGCTGTTGCCGAATGTGCCGCGCGCGGGATCGGTCACGGTGACGTTCACGGCGGGGTTCGGCGACGTCTGGGACGATGTGCCCACCGATCTGGCGCAGGCGGTGCTGATGCTGGCCGCGCGCTATTTCGAGGATCGCAGCCTTGAAGGCAGCCGGGGCGCGATGCCCTTTGGCGTCAGTGCGCTGATCGAACGCTGGCGCGCGGTGCGCACGCTGGCGGGGCGCGGCGGCAACCGGGGCGCGCGCTGATGGCGGCACCACGGCTGAATGTGCGTCTGGTCCTTGAAGCGCAGGAACGGCAGGGCGACGGGATGGGCGGCTATCGCCTGACCTGGCGCGAACAGGGGGTGATCTGGGCCGATCTGCAAGCCGGATCGGGGCGCGAGCGCTTTGCCGAGGTCGGCCCGGAAAGCGTGGTCAGGTGGCGCATCACGATGCGCGGTGCCCCTGCAGGCGATCCACGCAGGCCGCTGCCTGGCCAGAGGTTCCGGCTGGGACAGCGGCTGTTTCCGATCGAGGCAGTGGCAGAACGGGATGCGGGCGGCCGCTGGCTGACCTGCTTTGCACGAGAGGAGGACGAGGCATGAGCTATGCGGCCTCAAGCGCCCTGCAGGGCGCGGTGTATCAGCATCTGCGCGGCGATCCGGCGCTGGTCGGGCTGGTGGGCGATGCGGTTTTTGACGCCATGCCCGCAGATGCGCCGGGCGGGGTCTATGTCTCGCTTGGGCCCGAGGATGTGCGCGACGCGGGCGATGCGACCGGGGCCGGATCGCAGCATGATTTTGTGGTCTCGGTCCTGTCGGGCAGCGATGAAAGCGAGGGTTTTGCCGCCGTCAAGGCGGTCGCCGTCGCGGTCAGCGAGGCGCTGGACAATGCCGGGCTGATGCTGGCCCGCGGGCATCTGGCCGGCTTGTGGTTCCTGCGTGCAAGGGCGCGGCGGGCGAAAACGGGCGCTGCGCGACGGGTCGATCTGACCTTTCGCGCACGCATTGATCTGGGCTGAGGAGTGGACCCGATGGCGGTACAGAACGGACGCGATCTGCTGATCAAGATGGACATGACGGGCGATGGCCTGTTTCAGACGGTGGCGGGGCTGCGCGCCTCGCGCCTGTCGTTCAATGCCGAGACGGTGGATGTCACCAGTCTGGAAAGCGAGGGACGCTGGCGCGAGCTGCTGGCCGGGGCGGGCGTGCGCAGCGCCTCGATCAGCGGGTCGGGCGTGTTTCGCGACGCCGATACGGATGGGCGCGCGCGGCAGGTGTTCTTTGACGGAGAGGTGCCCCGCTTTCAGGTGGTGATCCCCGATTTCGGCACGGTCGAGGGGCCGTTCCAGATCACCGCGCTGGAATATGCGGGCAGTTATGATGGCGAGGCCACATATGAGCTGACCATGGCCTCGGCCGGGGCGCTGAGCTTTGTGGTGCTGTGATGGTCAATCCCCTTGCAGGTGAGGTCGGGGTCACGCTGGACGGGCAGCCCTTCGTGGCGAGGCTGACCCTGGGGGCGCTGGCCGAGCTGGAACATGATCTGGGCGCGGGCAGCATGCTGGATCTGGCAGAGCGCTTTGAGGCAGGGCGCTTTTCCAGCCGCGATGTGCTGGCCGTTCTGGTCGCCGGGCTGCGTGGCGGTGGCTGGCGCGGGCGCGCGGATGACTTGCTGAGCGTCGCGATCGGCGGCGGTGCCACAGGTGCGGCGCGGGCGGCGGCGGAATTGCTGGTCCGTGCGTTCCGGGGGCCGGAATGATCAGGGCGCGCGGGCTGGACTGGCCCGGACTGATGCGGGCCGGAATGCAGGGGCTGGGGCTGCGCCCGGATCAGTTCTGGCGCCTGACCCCTGCCGAGCTTGCGCTGATGCTGGGCGTCGATGCGGGCAGCCCGGCCATGACGCGGGGCAGGCTGGCCGAGCTTGCCGCGCGCTATCCCGATCCCAAGCGGGAGGATTATCACATGAAAGGGGCCGTTGAAGATGGCAAACAGGGACGGGCTGGATCAGCTTGACGAAACGGGACGCGTCGCATCGGAGTTCGAGGCCGAGCTGGCGCGGCTGCGGCAGTCGATGATTTTCACCACGCGTGAGGTCAGCAGCCTGAGTTCGGGCATCGAAACCGGGCTGCGCCGCGCCATTGGCGGACTGATTTTCGATGGCGCGAAACTGTCGGATTCGCTGAAGGGCGTGGGGCGGTCCATCGCGGATTCGGTGTTCGCGGTCGCGATGAAGCCGGTCGAAAAGGCGCTGGCCGGCAGTATCGCGCGGGGCGTTGGCGGCATGATGTCGGCGGCGCTGCCATTTGCGAATGGCGGCGCGTTCACGCAGGGGCGGGTAATGCCTTTCGCGAAGGGTGGCGTCGTGTCCAGCGCGACCAGCTTTCCCATGCGCGGCGCGACCGGGCTGATGGGCGAGGCCGGTCCCGAGGCGATCATGCCGCTGCAACGCGGGCCGGATGGCCGGCTGGGCGTCGCGGCGGGCGGTGGCGGGCGGCGGGCGGTGAATGTCACCGTCAATGTCACCACGCCCGATGTCGCGGGCTTTCAACGCAGTCACGCCCAGATCGCGGCGCAGATGTCGCGGGCGCTGGCGCGCGGCGAACGGAATAGCTGAGGGGGGATCAGATGGCTTTTCACGAGGTGAGGTTTCCGGCGAACCTGTCATTCGGGTCTGTCGGAGGGCCGGAACGGCGCACGGAAATCGTGACCCTGGCCAGCGGGTTCGAGGAACGCAACACGCCCTGGGCGCATGCGCGGCGACGCTATGACGCGGGGATGGGGCTGCGGTCGCTGGACGATCTTGAGGCGCTGGTCGCGTTTTTCGAGGCGCGGGCCGGGCAGTTGCACGGGTTCCGCTGGAAGGACTGGTCCGATTACAAAAGTGGTCGCCCCTCGCGCGGGGTGCAGTTCGACGATCAGTTGATCGCGGTCGGCGATGGCGAGACGACGGAATTTGCACTGAAGAAAGCCTATGTCTCGGGGCCGGCGCGGTATGAACGGCTGATCGTCAAGCCGGTGCGCGACACGGTGCGCGCAGGCGTCGGCGGGGTCGAGCGGTTTCCGGGCGGCGATTACAGCGTTGATCATGCGACCGGGCTTGTCACCTTTGCCTCGCCCCCCGAGGCCGGGGCCGAGGTGACGGCGGGGTTCGAGTTCGATGTGCCGGTGCGGTTCGACACCGACCGGATAGCGGTGTCGGTCGCGTCGTTTCAGGCGGGGGAAATGCCGGAAATTCCGGTACTGGAGGTGCGGCTGTGACGGCGACATTTTTCGCGCGGGCCTGGGCGGTCCGGCGCGTAGACGGGCAGATTCTGGGCTTTACCGATCACGATTCGGAGCTGCGCTTTGACGGGATCCGTTTCCGCCCCGATAGCGGCATGAACGCGCGGGCGCTGGTGCAAGGCTCGGGGCTGTCGGTGGACAATTCCGAGGCCGGGGGCGCGTTGCGCGACGAGGCGATTACCGAGCGAGACCTGCTGGCGGGCCGTTGGGACGGCGCCGATCTGCGCATGTGGGAGGTGGACTGGCGCGATCCCGACAACCGGCGGCTGGTGTTTCGCGGATCTCTGGGCGAGGTGACGCGGGCTTCGGGTGCGTTTCGCGCGGAACTGCGCGGCCTGACCGAGCCGCTGAACGCGCCGCAGGGCCGGGTTTTTCATCCGCGCTGCGCTGCCCGGCTGGGCGATGCGGCCTGCGGGCTGGATCTGACGGCAGAGGGGCGGTTCGCGGATGTCGCGGTCGAGGCATGCGACGAGGGACAGGTATTCCGCTTTGCCGGGTTCGCGGCGTTCGATGCCGGTTGGTTCGAGCGCGGTGCGCTGCGCGTTCTGACCGGCGAGGCCGAGGGGCTGCATGGCGCGATCAAGACCGACCGGGCCTTGCCGGGCGGTGGCCGCGAGGTCGAACTGTGGCAGGCGCTGGGGATTGCGCCCGTCGCTGGCGACCGGCTGCGGCTGACGGCGGGATGCGACAAGCGGGCGCATACCTGCCGGTTCAAGTTCAACAATTTCCTGAACTTTCGCGGATTTCCCCATCTTCCTTCCGAGGATTGGCTGATCGCTCCGCAGGCCGGGGGGCGCGATGACTGAGCGCGTTGTTGACCTGGCGCGAGGCTGGATCGGGACGCCTTACATGCATCAGGCCAGCAGTTGCGGCGTGGGCGCGGATTGTCTGGGCCTTCTGCGCGGTATCTGGCGGTCGCTTTACGGAACGGAACCCGAGATTCCGCCCGCCTATACACCGGATTGGGGCGAGATCGGCGGGCGGGAATTACTGATGGCGGGGGCGCTGCGGCATCTGCTGCCGGTCGGGGCGTACGCCGCCATGGAGCCGGGGCAGGTGCTGCTGTTCCGCATGCGGCATGGCGCGGTGGCCAAGCATCTGGGCATTCTGGCCGAGGCCGGGGACCGCCCCGGTTTCATTCATGCCTATGACCGGCATGGCGTAATCGAAAGTCCGCTGAGCGGGCCGTGGCGCGGCAGGATCGCCGCCCGGTTCCGCTTTCCTGGGAACTGAGAAAAAGGAGGCCGCTATGGCCACGATTGTGCTGTCCGCAGTGGGCGCATCCATTGGCGGCAGTTTCGGCGGTGCCGTGCTGGGACTGTCGGGTGCCGTGATCGGTCGCGCGGTCGGCGCGACGGTCGGGAACGTGATAGATCAGCGCCTGCTGGGTGGCGGCTCGCGTGCGGTCGAGACCGGCCGGATAGACCGGCTGCGGCTGCAAAGCGCGGGCGAGGGGATGCCGGTCCCGCGTATCTGGGGGCAGATGCGCGTGCCGGGGCATGTCATCTGGGCCTCGCCCCTGAGCGAGATCCGCAGCACGGAAAGCGTGGGCGGCGGCAAGGGCGCGCCAAAGACAAAAGTGACCGGGATCAGCTATGAGTTGTCGGTCGCGCTGGCCCTGTGCGAGGGCAGTATTCTGGGCGTGGGCCGCGTCTGGGCCGATGGCGAGGAAATTGCCGCGCGCGATCTGAACATGCGCGTCTATCCGGGCGATGATGCACAGATCCCCGATCCGGCGGTTGCCGCGCTTGAGGGCGCGGATGCGCCTGCCTATCGCGGTGTCGCCTATGTCGTGCTGGAGAACCTGAGTCTTGAACGCTGGGGCAACCGGATGCCGCAGCTTTCGTTCGAGGTGACGCGCGCCGCAGGGGATGGCGCGGGGCTGTCAGGTGATGTGCGGGCCGTGGCGATGATCCCCGGAACGGGGGAATATTCGTTGGCCACAACGCCCGTGACGCAGGATCTGGATCTGGGCGATGTCCGGTCGATCAATGTCAATACCCCCATGGGAGGCACGGATTTCGATGCCTCGCTGGAGATCATGGGGCGGGAATTGCCGAAGGTCGGCTCGGTCTCGGTGGTGGTGTCGTGGTTTGGCGACGATCTGCGGATCGACCGTTGTGCGCTGCGCCCCAAGGTCGAGCAGCGCGAGGTGGACGGCGACGAAATGCCCTGGCGCGCGGGCGGAATTTCGCGGTCGCAGGCGCAAGAGGTCGCGCGGCATATGGGGCGACCGGTCTATGGTGGCACGCCCTCGGACCAGTCGGTTGCCGAAGCGCTGCGGGCGATTGCCGATTCCGGGCGCAAGGCGGTGTTCTATCCGTTCATCCTGATGGAGCAGATGGCCGGGAACGGTTTGCCCAATCCCTATGGCGCGGGCGAGCAGCCGGTCATGCCCTGGCGCGGGCGGATCACCACGGCGAAGGCCGCTGGCCGCGACGGATCGTCTGACGGGACGGCGGTGGCGGCGGATGAGGTGGCGGCGTTTTTTGGTGATGCGGCGGCAGGTGACTTTTCGGTCAGCGATGGCAAGGTCGGCTATCACGGGCCGGAGGAATGGTCCTATCGCCGGTTCATCCTGCATTATGCGCATCTTTGCGCGGCAGCAGGCGGGATCGACGCCTTTCTGATCGGATCCGAGATGATCGGGATGACGCAGATCCGGGGCGCGGGAAACAGCTATCCGGCGGTGGCGCAGTTGCGCCGTCTGGCCGCCGATGTCCGGCAGATTCTGGGCGCGGGGGTCAAGCTGGGCTATGCGGCGGACTGGTCCGAATATTTCGGCCATCACCCCGGCGGGGGCGAGCTGTTCTTTCACCTCGATCCGCTATGGGCCGACGGGAATATCGACTTTGTGGGTATCGACAATTACATGCCTCTGTCCGACTGGCGCGATGGCGACGACCATCTGGATGCGCATTGGGGGCGGATCGACAACCCCGCCTATCTGCGCGCCAATGTCGCGGGCGGCGAGGGGTTCGAATGGTTCTATGCCTCGGATGCCGACCGCGATGCGCAGCGCCGCACGCCGATCACTGATGGCCAGTATGACGAGGCCTGGGTCTGGCGTTACAAGGATCTGGCGGGATGGTGGCAGAACCTGCATTTCAACCGTCCGGGCGGTATTCGCGCGCAGCAGGCGACAGATTGGGTGCCCGGCTCCAAGCAGATCTGGTTTACCGAGTTCGGCTGCGCCGCGCTGGACAAGGCAACCAACCAGCCGAACAAATTTCTTGATGCGCTAAGTTCGGAAAGTGTGTTGCCGCATTATTCGGACGGGCGGCGCGACGATGCGTTGCAGGCGGCCTATGTCGCGGCGGTCATGTCCTTTTGGGCGGATCCGGCGAACAACCCGACGAATGGCCAAGGGATGCGGATGATCCCGCTGGCGCGGGCGCATGTCTGGTGCTGGGACGCGCGGCCCTTTCCGGCCTTTCCCTCGCGGCGCGACCTGTGGAGCGATGGTCCCGCATGGGAACGCGGGCACTGGCTGAACGGCCGCGCGGGGGCGGTGCCGCTGGCCTCGGTGGTGGGCGATCTCTGCCGCGAGGCGGGGGTGCGCGCCCATGATGTCAGCGGCCTGTCGGGCATTGTGCGCGGCTTTCGGCTGGCTGGCGGGGAAAGCGGACGGGCGGCGTTGCAGCCACTGATGTTGGCCCATGGCTTTGACGCGGTCGAGCGCGACGGGGTGCTGCGGTTTGTCATGCGGGACGGGCTGTCGCGGGTCGATCTTGGACCCGAGGATCTGGCGCTGGCCGATGGGCTGACCGGGTTCGAGACAGCACGCGCGCCCGATCCTGCGACCGCAGGCCGGATCAGGCTGACGCATGTCGCCGCAGAGGCGGATTACGGCGCGGCGACCGCCGAGACGATGCTGCCCGATGGCGATCAGGAGGCCGTGGCCAGCAGCGAATTCGCAATGCTGCTGACCCGCGCCGAAGGCCGCGAGATCGCCGAACGCTGGCTGGCCGAGGCGCTGATTTCGCGGGATACGGCGCGGTTCGCGCTGCCTCCGTCCTTTGCGGCACTGGGGCCGGGCGATGTGGTCCGCGTCGCGCAGCCGGGGGTGGAGACGCGGCGCTGGCGCATCGACCGGGTCGAGCGCGCGGGCGCGATTACCATCGACGCCGTGCGGGTCGAGCCGGGGGCCTATCGCCCTGCGGGTCAGATCGACGATGAAACCGCAATCCGCCCCTATGTGCCGCCCATGCCGGTCTGGCCTCTGTTCATGGACCTGCCGTTGCTGCGGGGCGATGAAAAGCCCCATGCGCCGTATCTGGCGGTCAGGTCGCGGCCCTGGCCAGGAACGGTCGCGGCCTATGTCTCGGTCGAGGAAGAGGGCGGGTTCGATCTGAACCTGACGCTGACCCGGCGGGCGATCATCGGGCGGACGCAGAATGCGCTGATGGCTGCGCGGCCCGGCGTGATCGACCGGGGCGCGCCCTTGCGGGTGCGGATCAGGGGCGATCAGTTGCGCTCGGTCACGCAAAGGGCGCTGCTGGCCGGGGCGAATGTGCTGGCCATAGGCGACGGGACACCCGAAAACTGGGAGGTAATGCAGTTCGCCAGGGTCGTGCCGGTGCCGGACATGGCGAATCTGTGGGAGATCAGCGGACGTTTGCGCGGACAGGCCGGGACGGACGGGATCATGCCGACGGTGTGGCCCGCAGGCAGTCTGGTCGTGTTGATGGATGGTGCGGCGCGGCAGGTCAACATGTCGCCCGGCGCACGCGGGCAAGAGCGGTTCTGGCGCATCGGCCCGGCGCTGCGCGCGCCCGACGACGCCAGCTTTCGCAGCCGCAGGACGGAAACGCGGGGGATCGGGCTGCGGCCCTATGCGCCCTGCCATCTGCGCGCAAACGGTCCGGCGCTGAGCTGGATCCGCCGCACGCGGATCGACGGCGATGGCTGGGACGGCGCGGATGTGCCGCTGGGTGAAAGCAGCGAACGTTATCACGTCAGGCTGCTGCAGGACGGGCGGATCATCCATCAGGCCGAAACCGGCCAGCCCGCATATCAGGTGCCCGCAGTAATCTGGGACGAGGCCGTGGCGACCGGTCCCGTGATGGTCGCGGTCGCGCAACTGTCCGACTCTTTCGGGGCCGGACCCTTTGTCAGGAGGATTTTCAATGGCAGCCAATGACACGATGCGTCTGGGAATGCCGCTGTTGCAGCCCGCGCAGGCGCAAAAGCATGTCACCGTCAACGAGGCGCTGATGCGGCTGGACGGGCTGGTCGGGCTGGTGCTGCAAAGCGTCACCAGCGGTCAGCCGCCCGAGGCAGTGATCGAGGGGCAGTGCTGGGCCGTGCCGACGGGCGCGCAGGGCGACTGGTCGGGGCAAGGCGGTCAGATCGCCATCGGGTCGAATGGTGGCTGGGTCTTTGCACCCGCGTTGGCGGGGATGCGCGCCTTTGTCGCGGATCGGGGCGCGCAGGCGATCCATGACGGGAACGCTTGGGTCGTGGGTGCGCTGACGCTTGGCGCGATGGGCTCGGGCATGGTCGCGGGGCTGGCCGAGCAAGAAGTCACGGTCGGCAGCGGCGCAAGCTTTGATACGGGCGTGGTGATTCCGGCGCAGGCGATGGTGATCGGGGTGGTGGCGCGCGTTACGCAGGCGCTTGGCGGAACGCTGGCGACATGGCGGCTGGGAACGGCGGATGCGAATGGGCGTTTCGGGCAGGGGCTTGGAAAGGCGGAAAATTCCTGGATGCGCGGCATGCAGGGCAGCGCCACGACCTATTACAGCGAGACGCCGCTGATCATGACCGCCGAAGGGGGACAGTTCGCCGGAGGCAGGATTCGCATCGGCGTACACTGGTGGGAATTGCGCCTGCCCGCATGACGGGCGGTTTCCCCGCCTGCCGTTCTGGTCTAGAGTTGAGGCCGAAAACAATTGCGGGCGGGCCCGACATGAATGTGCAACAAGGCGGAAAAAAGAACCTCAAGCTGGATCGCGACGCCATCTGGACCCAGGTTCGTGACGAGGCGCGGCAGGCAGTACAGGACGAGCCCCTGCTGGGGTCGCTGATCCATGCGGGCCTGCTGCACCACCGCAGCCTTGAGGCGGCGCTGGCCTATCGGCTGTCGCTGAAGCTGGCCTCGGGCGAGATGAGCGAGCAGATCCTGCGAGAGCTTGCCGACGAAGCCTATTCCTTGACGACCGAACTGGGCGATGCCGCGCGGGCCGACCTGCTGGCCGTCTATGACCGCGATCCGGCAACGCACCGGCTGATCCAGCCGATCCTGTTCTTCAAGGGTTATCAGGCGCTGCAAGCCTATCGGCTGGGGCATTGGCTGTGGCGGCGGAACCGGCGCGACATGGCCTATTTTGTGCAGATGCGCTGCTCGGAATGCTTTGGTGTCGATATTCATCCGGCGGCGAAGATCGGGACCGGGGTGATGATCGACCACGCCCATTCCATCGTCATCGGCGAGACCGCGACAGTGGGCAATGACGTGTCGATGCTGCATTCCGTGACCCTGGGCGGCACCGGCAAGGAGGATGGCGACCGCCACCCCAAGATCGGCGACGGGGTGATGATCGGAGCAGGGGCAAAGGTTCTGGGCAATATCAGGGTCGGGCATCATTCGCGGATCGCCGCAGGCTCGGTCGTGCTGCACGAGGTGCCCTGCTGCAAGACCGTGGCGGGCGTTCCGGCACAGGTGATCGGAGACGCGGGCTGTCCCGAGCCGTCGCATTCGATGAACCAGCTTCTTGGGGCTGACACCAACCAACGGCCATAGTTGCGGATGGTTGCAGACGTCCGGCAATCCCGGCCGCGCGGTCGGCTTTTCCGAAGTGGGCATTCGTCGGCGCGAAGGTTTCAGCCCAGAACCCGCATCGCCTGTGTTAGCCCCTGCAAGGTCAGGGGCATCATCCGGGCCTCGAATATCTGGCCGATCATCGCGATTGACTGGGTAAAGCGCCAGTGGCTTTCGGGAACAGGGTTCAGCCAGATATGGTCTGGCCATGTCTCGCAGACCCGGCGCAGCCAGATCTCGCCGCTTTCCTGATTCCAGTGCTCGTTGGCCCCGCCTGCCACCGCCACCTCGTAGGGGGACATTGAGGCATCGCCCACGAAGATGCATTTATAGTCGCGCCCGAAACGGTGCAGGATGTCCCATGTCGCGGTCTGTTCGGTCCAGCGGCGGCGATTGTCCTTCCACACGCCTTCGTAAAGGCAGTTGTGGAAATAGAAATGCTCCATATGCTTGAACTCGGCCCGCGCGGCGCTGAACAGTTCGTCCACGATGCGGATATGGTCGTCCATGCTGCCGCCGACATCCAGAAACAACAGCACCTTGACGGCGTTTCGACGCTCGGGCCGGGTCTGGACGTCGATATAGCCATGATCGGCGGTCGCGCGGATGGTGGCGGGCAGGTCCAGTTCCTCGGCTGCGCCATGCCGCGCCCATTGCCGCAGCCGTTTCAGCGCGACCTTGATGTTGCGCGTGCCCAGTTCCACCGCATCGTCGAAATCGCGAAATTCGCGCTTGTCCCACACCTTGACGGCGCGGCGGTGGCGGCTTTGATCCTGGCCGATGCGCACGCCTTCGGGGTTATAGCCATAGGCCCCGAAGGGCGACGTGCCTGCAGTGCCGATCCATTTGCTGCCGCCCTGATGGCGGCCCTGCTGTTCAGCCAGCCTTTCGCGCAGCTTTTCCATCAGCCTTTCAAAACTGCCGCTGCCCTCGACTTCGGCCTTTTCCGCATCCGTCAGCAGCTTTTCGGCCAGTTTCTCCAGCCATTCGCGCGGGATCGCCTGTTCATGGACCAGCGCCTCGACGGGTATCTGTTCCAGCCCCGCGAAGCTTTCGGAAAAGGCGCGGTCGAAACGGTCCAGATGCCGTTCGTCCTTGACCAGCGCCAGCCGCGCGAAGTGATAGAATTCATCAACCGCAGGCCCCGTCACGCCTGCCTGCAATCCCGCCATCAGGTCCAGCCATTCCCGCAGGGACAGCGGGACTCCGTGGCGGCGCAGATTGTCGAGAAAGGGCAGGAACATCACAACATCCGGTCTATGATCACGGTGGCGAACAGGCCGATGACGGAAAAGGCCAGCCCGTAGCCCGCAGCATATTGCAGGCGGTCGCGGATGTCGCCCCTCAGTTGCGCGGCGCGGCGCCATCCAAGGGCGGCACCGATGACGAATGCGGCTATGACGATCATTGCGGCCTTCCGAAGTTGGGTTGCCATGGGCAGATAGACCCTGCCGCCATTTCGCGCAACCGGGCGTGTCAGCGGCTGTCACGGATGCGTGATCTGTGCTAGCATTCCCGTGAGCATTGCAGATGAGGTGTTTCATGTTCAATCGTCGCCACGTTCTTTCCCTGGTGCTTGGCACGACCGCCCTGTCCGGCTGCGGGTTTTCGGGGATGATCCGGCCTGGCCCGCGCACCGATCTGCCGGGGGTCGGGATCGACGTACACATGCATCTGTTCAATGGCACCGATGTGCCGGTTCTGGGCTGGCTGGATCAGGTCGATTTCACCTCGGAAAGCGGGGGAAGTCTGCCGGATATTACGAAATCGCCGCTGGTGCGGATGATCGTCAGTTTTCTGGCCAGCACGACGCAAACGGCGCAGTGCGAGCTGAAGAACCTGCCTGCGCGGCTGCCGCGCCCCTCGACCGGGCAGATGCGTCAAGAGGGGATCGAGCGGTTGGCGGGGTTTCTGGTCGCGTATCAGGCAAAGACGGTCGGACCGGACCGGATGACACTGCTGCCTGCGACCGATGCGGAACGTCAGCGCGAGGACCGGCAGCTTTTCGCGGATCTGGCCGACGCGGCGGGCGTACCCGATGCCGGGCTTGAGACAGCAGCCATGGCTGTCCCTGAGGCCGCCCCTGTGGCCGGGCCCGAGGCCGGGGTGCTTAGCCGTGCCGCCGCCCCTGCGGCCTTGCCCACGCCGCAAAACGCCGCGCGCCAGATCGCCGAGGGGCTTTACGATCCGCAAAATCAGGCGGGCGATCCGCGCAAGGAAACCATCGCGGGCATGATCCAGTGGGCCGAACTGATGACCCGCGACCGGGCGCAGATCGTCCAGCAGGCGGTGAATCTGTATGGCCGTCCGGGCGAGGTGCAGGTGTTCTGCAATCACCTGCTGGATCTGACATATTGGCTGCGCGCCAGCGAGGTCAATCAAAGCGAACCTGACGCGGTGATCCGGCTGTTCGCGGAACTGTCGGCGCGGCGTGATGACGTGCTGGTGCTGAACTTCACGGGCTTTTGCCCTTTGCGCGCCGCGATCGAGGGCGACACCGCCCATGCGCGCATCCGCCGTGCCATCACCGAACACGGCTTTGCCGGGGTCAAGCTGTACCCGCCCATGGGCTTCAAGCCGCTGGAAAACCCCGGCGTCAGCTTTGCCCATGCCCGCGTCCGCCCGGCAGGCGGAGGCGCAGCGCTGGATCGCGAATTGCGCAAGCTTTACGAATGGTGTCAGGAAAACGATGTGCCCATCGCCGCCCATGCCTCGGCCAGCATGGGGGCGGGGCCGGGAACCTCGGGTTATTCGGCACCCTGGCTTTGGGCCCCGGTGCTGCGCGAATACCCCTCGCTTCGGGTCAATCTGGCGCATTTCGGCGGCTTTGGCGGGCATGGCAATCCGCAATGGGAACGCGAACTGACCGCCATGCTGGACGATTTTCCGACGCTGTATTTCGATACCGGTTTCTGGACCGAGGTAACGACCGGGGCCAGCACCCGCGCCGCCGCGCTGGCCGAAACGCGGCGGCTGTTCGATCAGGAACCCATCGCCGTGCAGCGGATGATGTATGGCAGCGACTGGTCGATGATCGCGCGTTTGCAGGGGCATCCGGCCTATCTGAACGGGCTGAAAAGCTTTGTCGATGAGCTGACCGATGATGCCGCGCAATCCGGGGATGTGATGGGCCGGAATGCGCGGCGCTGGCTGGGTCTTGATCGCGACGGGCCGCAGATGCAGCGGCTGGCGCGGTTCCACGGCACCCACAGGGTCTGGTCGCGGCTGGCGGCCGGTTAGGTCAGCATGTCGCGAAAGGCGTGCCAGCTTGCCTTGGGGGTGCGCGTCATGGTCTGGTAGTCGACATGGACAAGGCCAAAGCGTGGGCCATAACCAAAACCCCATTCGTAATTGTCCAGAAGCGACCAATAGAAAAACCCGCGCAGATCGACGCCCTGATCCATCGCCGCCCTTGCCGCGCGCAGGTGGTCGCCGATAAAGGCCACGCGGGCCGGATCGTCTGCGACATCGTCCCCGGCTGCGGCGGCCATGCCGTTTTCGGTCACATATATCGGCAGGGTTCCGGTATGGTCGCGGGCCAGCCGGGTCAGGATCTCGGTCAGACCTTCGGGGCGGATTTCCCAGCCCATCTGGGTCTTTGGCAGGGATCCCGCCGTCCTTGCGTCATTGGGCCACAGGCCCGGCGTGGGTCCGTGCAATGACCGGGAATAATAGTTCACCCCCAGCCAGTCCAGCGGCGCGGCGATCAGCGCCATGTCGTCCTGCCAGCCGGTGGGCAGATGCGGGCCGATCCCCTCAAGCGCGGCTTCGGGGTATCCCTGACCCATCAGTGCCCGGACGAACCACTGGTTGAAGATCGCATCATGGCGTTCGGTGGCTGCGGCGGCCTCGGGGGTGTCGTCCACGGGATGCGCGGTTTCGAAATTCAGCACGATCCCCAGTTGCCGCGCCCCCTCGGTCCGCAGCGCCTGAACCGCCGTGCCATGGGCCAGCAGCACATGGTGCATCGCGCGCGAGGCCGCGCGGATGTCACGCAGACCGGGCGCGTGATGGCCCAGAAAATGCGACAGCCAGGCCACGCACCAGGGTTCGTTGATGGTCGCGGTCGAGGCCACACGGTCCCCCAGCCGGGCATGTACCACGCGGGCGTAATCGGCAAACCACGCCGCGATGTCGCGATTGGTCCATCCGCCCCGATCCGCCAGCGCCGAGGGCAGATCCCAGTGATACAGCGTCAGAAAGGGCTGCAAGCCGCGCTCCAGCATGCCATCGACCAGCCGGTCATAGAAATCCAGTGCCTGCGGATCGGTTGTATGACCATCGGGCATGACCCGCGCCCATGAGGTCGAAAAGCGATAGGCCCCGAAACCTGCATCGCGCAGCAGATCCAGATCCTCGGGCCAGCGGTGATAATGGTCGCAGGCCCGCGCGCCGCTGCTGTCATCGGCGATATTGCCGGGGGTCGCCGCGAATGTGTCCCAATGCGACGGCCCCGCGCCGCCGAATTGGGAACCTTCGATCTGATAGGCGGCGGTTGCCGCGCCAAAGAGGAAATGCGCGGGAAAGTCGGATCGGGCAGGCAGCATGTATGACCTATCGAGTGAGGGGTGAGGAGGGGGTGAGGTTGTCAGCCGGCCTTGGTCAGCGCCGAGACGATGGCCCCGAAATCCGAGGCCGTGAGGCTTGCGCCACCGACCAATGCGCCGTTGACATCGGGGATGGCAAAGATTTCGGCTGCGTTGCCCGGCTTGACGCTGCCGCCGTAAAGCAGGGCGACATTATCCGCATTCGCGACGCGATCCCCCAGTTTCTTGCGCATGAAGGCGTGGACTTCGGCAATCTGGTCATTGGCGGGGGTCCGGCCCGTGCCGATGGCCCAGACGGGTTCATAGGCGATGACGGTATTCGCGGCGCTTGCCCCTCCGGGCAGCGATCCGGCAAGCTGGCTGCCGATCACGTCCAGCGTCTTGCCCGCATCGCGCTGCGCCTCGGTCTCGCCCACGCAGATGATGGCGACCAGCCCGGCGGCCAGCGCGGCAGCGGCCTTGGCCGCAACGTCGGCATCGGTTTCGCCATGATCGGCGCGGCGTTCGGAATGGCCAAGGATCACGTGGGTTGCGCCCGCATCGGCAAGCTGCGCGGCGGCGATGTCGCCGGTATGGGCACCCGAGTCATTGGCGTGGCAATCCTGCCCGCCAATGGCGACGGTGCCCGCGCCGGCATGCGCCTTCATCGGGTGGATCAGTACGGCGGGCGGGCAGATCAGAACGTCGCAGTCAGGGGCCGGATGCGCCGCGATCAGCGCGTCGATTTCGGCCAGCGCGGCCAGATTGCCATTCATCTTCCAGTTTCCGGCGGCAAGCTTGCGGGGTGCCATGTCGTCCTCCTTGGGTTTCGCCCTTGGTTAGGGCGTCCGGCCCGCATGTGCAACGGTGCCGGTTGCCGGACTGGCCGATGCCGCCGATGCCGCCGGGGCTGGCGGGGGCTGCCTGGGCCGCAAGTCGTCTCCTGGCCCAGCCGGGATCTGATGCGTGACGTCGCCGCCGGATGATTTGCGTCCCGCGATGGCCGGGGGAGTTGCACCCCCCGGACCCCCCTGCCTTTCGGGGCGGCGGCAATCCCTGCGCCGGTCGGTCGGTCAAGGCTGCCGGAATCCTGGCCCGACTGGCGCGGATATGACGCCCGCCCTCGCCATCCGCAGCCTGACCGCGCGCGAAGCGCGCGTCCGGCCGGGCGGCAGCGCGCGGGCCGGGCTCTGCCCGGCCCGCTCCTCCTTTCCGCCTGTGCGAGGCTGCCCCTGTCATCGCCGCTGCGGGGGTTCACTCCCCCGCAGGAAGCCGGTATGAGACATTCTTCAGCGCCCCCCAAACGTTCCCCGCCTTGACGACGGGCACCGAAACTGATCCCAAGCACGCATGACCCTGGCCGATTTCCTGCGCACCCCTTTTCCCGACCCTGTCGATCTGCCCGGAGGCCCGCCCGAGGGGCCGGCGCGGTTCTTTAACCGCGAGCTGAGCTGGCTCAGCTTCAACTGGCGGGTTCTGGACGAGGCGCGCAATCTGAGGGTGCCGCTGCTGGAGAGGCTGCGCTTTGTTTCGATCAGTGCGACCAATCTGGACGAATTCTATACCGTCCGCGTCGCCGGCCTGCGCGAGCTGATGCGCGAGGGGAACAGCCTGCCCTCTGATGACGGGTTGACGCCTGAACAGCAGCTGGCGCTGATCAATGCCGATGCCCGCCGGTTGATGGGGGCGCAGCAAAGCGTGTGGAACCGGCTGCGCCGCGAGATGGAGGAACAGGGGATCGCGATTCTGACTCGCGACAACCTGACCCTTGCCGATCAGGATTTCCTGCACAGCTATTTCCAAGGCAATGTGCTGCCGATCCTGTCGCCACTGGCCATTGACCCGGCCCATCCCTTTCCCTTCATTCCGAATACCGGATTTTCGCTGGCCCTTGAACTGGCGCGGCAGACCGATGGCCGGCAGATGCAGGCGCTGCTGCCGGTTCCGGCGCAGTTGACGCGCTTTGTCCCTCTGCCGGGCGGCCAACGCTTTCTGCCGCTGGAGGATCTGCTGCTGATGCATCTGTCCAGCCTGTTTCCCGGTTATCGCGACGCCGGGCATTGCGCCTTTCGGGTGTTGCGCGACAGTGACATGGAGGTCGAGGAAGAGGCCGAGGATCTGGTCCGCGAATTCGAGACGGCGCTGAAACGCCGCAGGCGGGGCAGCGTGATCCGGTTGAAGATCACGCTTGGCGCTCCGGCCCCGCTGCGCCGCATGATCATGGAGGAACTGGGGGTCGGCCCTGACGAGGTGGTCGAGGTTGCGGGCCTTCTGGGCATGGCCGATCTGCGCGAACTGGTGCTGGACAGCCGCCGCGATCTGTTATGGCCCGGCTTCACGCCGCGCGTGCCCGAGCGGGTGCAGGATCATGACGGCGACATGTTCGCGGCGATCCGGCACAAGGATATGCTGCTGCATCACCCGTACGAGACCTTCGACATGGTCATCCGTTTTCTGCAACAGGCGGCGCGCGACCCGGATGTTCTGGCGATCAAGCAAACGCTTTACCGCACCAGCCGCGACAGCCCGATCGTCGATGCGCTGTGCGAGGCGGCGGAATCGGGCAAATCCGTCACCGCGCTGGTGGAACTGAAGGCGCGGTTCGACGAGGCCGCGAGAGGGCGTCATAAATCAGGCCGTTTCTTTCATAAATGTATAACGATTTCATATTGTTATACGTTTTCATCATCCTTTGGACATGGAGTGCCCGCCGTTTTGGTTAACTTTTTGGTTAACTTTTTGGTTCTTGGGCCATATTGCCGAATCTTTCCACTCATGCAACACATTCTTACATGAAGAGATCGACACTCATCCTGCGCGGCGATCATTGGTACATCCGTCGGCGCGTGCCGGTGCGGTATGCCCCGGTCGATCCGCGCACCTTTGTCAACCTGAGCCTGTTCACGGACAGCCGGGAAGTCGCGGAACAAAAGGCCTCCCAGGTCTGGGCCGAGATGATTGAAGCGTGGGAGGCCGCGCTGGCGGGTCAGGAGGCGGCGGCGACGGCCCGCATGGCTGCTGCCCGCGATCTGGCACAGCGGCGCGGCTATCGCTACCTGTCGGCCGAGAACGTCGCAACACTGCCGCTGGACCAGCTTGTCGCCCGTATCGAGGCGGTTGTGGACGGGCGCGGGCACACGGACCTTCAGGGAGGCGGAGGCCCTGCTGGGCGGCGCACCAAAGCCGGTCATCCTCGTCTCTGACGCGTTGAACGAATTCTACAAGGTCGAGGCCGTGCGCCTGATCGGGAAAAGCGCCGACCAGCTGCGTCGGCACCGGGCACCGCGCGTCAAGGCCATCAGGAATTTCATTCAGGTCATCGGCGACCTGCCGATCTCGGCGATTACCACCCGTGACCTGTTTGACTTCCGTGAGTGGTGGCTTCAGCGTATCGCGGCGGGCAATGTCGGCAAGAACAGCGCCAACAAAGACTTCAGCTATCTGCTTGCGATGTGGCGTGCGGTTGCGCGGGCGCATGATCTGAACCTGTCGTTCAAAACGGATGGTCTCGCCTTTCCGGAAGGCAAGCAGGCGGTCCGCCCCCCTTTCTCGACGGGGTGGATCAGGGAACACCTGCTGGCACCCGGCGCGCTGACAGGGATGAACATCGAGGCCCGAACGATTCTGCTGGTGATGATCAACACCGGGGCGCGTCCGTCCGAGATTGCCGGCCTGTCCAGCGACCGCATCATTCTGGACGAGCCGATCCCGCGCATCAGGATCGCGGCCGAGGGCCGCACGCTGAAATCCGAATATGCGGACAGGGAGATCCCTCTGGTCGGCGTCAGTCTTGATGCAATCAGGAAATGCCCCAACGGGTTCCCGACCTATGCCGATAATCCCGCGCTGTCGGCCACGATCAACAAGTTCTTGAGCGAGAGCGGCTTGCGTGAGACGCCGGACCATAGCCTGTACAGCCTGCGGCACAGTTTTGAATCGCGGATGATGAAGGCAGATTTCCCCGAGCGGCTGAAAGCGGACCTGATGGGCCACCGCCTCAAGCGCGAACGGTATGGCGAGATGGATTTTGCTCATATGCGTGACTGGCTCCTGAAGATTTCCATCTGAGGGCCGGGTCCTTCCGGCCAGCAGAGTTCATGCCCGCTCTTTTTCCCGCTCCAGTGCTCTTTTGTGTTCAGCCATACGCCGGGCCTTCTCGATGGGATCCTTGATCAGTCCGATTTCTGCGGCAGACACCTCCCGCTCCATGCGTTCGAAGATCGGTAGCAGCAGCGGGTTTCGGGCCGCGCATTCCGCCGCAATACGATGGCAGCGTTTCAGTCGCTGGACGTAGACCGGACTGATCGTGTTGGCTACCATCATGCGGCCCGCTGCATCTGGGCCAGCACATCGGCAGCGGCGTTGCGTTCGGCGGCGTGGGTCGAGTGGCGCAGCAGGGTTGCGCAGGCATCGGCCAGCGCAACATGATCGGGATCGGGCTGGCGAATGGTTTCGCGGGCTTCATCCAGTCTCATTGCGATCCCTTCGGAGCGCAGCGCCATGGCCATGGCGAATGGCCGGTCGCGCGCCGTCTGCCGCCACAGCAGCAGTTCCCGGCAGATTTCCGGCAGCGCGGCAGCCAGCATCGTGCGGGTATCTGCACTGCTGCATCGCTGATCGTGGTCCAGACTGGACATCCGCGCCAGCAGGTCATCGCTGACAGCCTGATTATCTTTTTTATACATGCCGTTACCTATGTTTTTCGTGGCGGTCCGATGTGGCCGATGGCTCGCCCACATCGCTTGATCTGATCTCTGATCAGTCCCTGCCGCTGCCGTAGCCGTCGCCGTCGCCGTCGCCGTAGCCGTAGCCGCTGTTATCGTCCCCGTTTTCAAGGGGTGTGAAAGTTCCGGATAACTGGATAATTTCGGGATCATGGCTCATGGACGGGCCATTCTTCGATGCTGGCCTGCGCCTTGGGACTCGTCGTGATGATCTCGCAGGCATCGGTGATGATCAAATCGTCAACGACATCGGGGATCATCGTCCATCCATTATTCGATTTAAGCCCATACTTGGCCACCCCGGACAGCGTGTACCCCCTTGCAGCGGTCCAGCGCCACAGGCGGCGCGAGTTGGTCAGGCGTACGGTCTGGCCGCCGTTGCAGGCGGCAAGCGTGCCTGCGTGCACGCCTGCGGCTGTGGCGCGGATGATGACGTATTTACCGATCAGATGATCGGCAATGCCGGGATCGGGTTTCGCTTGGGTGTCTGGCATGTGATCTCCTTCGGGTTGACGGAGACGAAATTACGGATTATTCGTAATGTGTTAACAAGAAATACGATTTTTACGTAATCCATTCAGCTTCAAAATTTTCGCATAAAAATTTGCACCGAGAACGATGCAAGAACGCGAAGTGGGGGCGGCAGATGTGGATACGAGTTGCGGCGACGGTGGCCTGGTTCGCAGGCTGGGACGTTACCCGCCTGCTTTTTCCCAGGTATTGGCTAAGGGGTCGTCCAAGTGCGTCAAGATCTCTGACAGAGTGTCGGGAAGAATTCTTGAACCGTCGCCGCCAAAGATGAAATTCGCATCAACTTGAAATGATTTCCAATAAAAATCGATCATCTTAAGGGATGGCGCTCCTGCACTCTCCTGCGATTTGAAGGTTGTGTAAGGCATTCCCGCACTTGCCGCGAGGTCTCTTGCGGTGAACCCCGTCGCCTTGCGTATCGCAACCAAACGGGCATGGATGGCCTCGTTGGTGATATCGCCACGTCGCATTCGCCGAATTTTTTCCATATAGTTCATACCCCCTAGTGAACAGATTACGAGATTTTCGCACCAAAAATATACCGTCCTCTTGATGTTACGAATATTACGTAATATGACGGCCCCCATGACGGTTTCGCTTCGTACAATCATTGACTCTTTGGGCGGCAGCCAAGCGGTTGCCCGTCAGATCGGCAAGCGGCCGACAACCGTCTACACCCATGTGCAATCCGGGGTGCTTCCAGCCGCTTGGTACGATGCAATGTGCAGCCTTTGCGAGACAATGGGTATGCCCGAACCGGATCGGGGGATTTTCTCGTTCCTGAAAATTCCGGGACATGGCGACACCGACAAGCCGGTCCAGGAGGAAAGTTGATGCCCATGAGCGCATCACGGCACCCGGCAAGTACTTTGTTCGTTCACCAGTGTTCATGCCATCCCTGATGGAGGTTTTACCGTGAAAAATCTTGCACATTCGACCGATCCGGGGCTGGCCAGACGGTGGTTTCGGGCTTTGCTGTGGCGGGCTTTCCCTGCGGCATCAGAACGGGAACTGAGCGTCCGGGCGGCGGCGGTGCTGGATGTGTCGCCCCGGCAGGTCAGTAACTGGCTGCGCGAAGAACACGACGCTTCGTTGCGTTACGTCGCTGCCGTGCTGGCGATTGCCGGGGCCGAAATCGTGTTCCAGAAAATCGAAGGGCGGAAATGAGACGCGTAATCTGGCATCTGTTGGGCCGTTTTTGCGAGGCACGGGCACGGCGCGCCCTGACCCGGCATGCGCGGCTGTCGCTGCGGGCGGAAAATTTTTCGCGAGGCTGGGATGAACGGCTTCGGGGCGACGGGATTCGGGGCGGCAGGCACAATGTGCGGTGCGGCGTCTGATCGCCACCCCTCTGACCGTCACCTCGTGGCTGGCCCGGCCACAAGCCGCCCCTGTGGCGGCGGGGCAGAGATAATCCGCGCGGTTCCGACTGCTTCGTTACGCGCGGCAACTGGCGGGGTGCCGGGGGTGCCCCGCCTCTTTCATTCGTAATCTGCGGGGGGCGGGCGGGCTGGCCTGGTCCCCCTGCGGATGGCCCCGCCGTCTTCCTCCTCCCTGGCGGCGGGGCATCAATATTCGGATCGGAAAGGCATGACATGGAACCCGCGAAAACTGTGATTGCGAAATGCGGCGGTGCGCGGCGGACCGCTGAACTGGCCGGATGTACAGTGAATTATGTCTATCGCTGGATCACGAAGGCTCCCTGCGGACAGGGGGGACGTGTGCCCGAGAAACCCCGCCGCACGCTTCTGCGCGCCGCCCGGAACGGGCTGGTCGATCTGACCCCTGCGGATTTCGAGCGGGGGTGGGACTGATGGCCTTCTCTCCGAAACTGAATGCCGCCGCCTACGTCATCTGGGTGGATGCTCAGGCGCATGGCTGGGACAGGACAATAGCCGAAATCGCCGAAAGCGTGGATATGAGCGTGGCTCGGGTCAGTCGTGTGATCGGCCTCAGAGGGTGGCGCGGTCGCGTCCGCAGCGCCCAACGCTATGACGGTCTTGAACGGACTGTGGCTGGCACGGATGACGATATGACGACGCTTGCCGCCGGGCATGTGCCGGACGATCTGCTGGCGGAACAATGACATGGGCGTTCATTCCCCCCGCCGCCCACGACATGGGCTGTCCCTCTGTGCGGGATATGGCGGGCTTGACCTTGGCCTCATGCTTGCCGAGCCGGGTTATCACGCCCGCTGCTTTGTTGAGATCGACCCCGATGCCCAGGCCGCACTGGTCGCTGGAATGGTGGGTGGATATTTGCCCGGTCTTGCCGAACATGGCACCGGACCTGCGCGATCTGGACCGGCCACCGCAGCAGAACGGCGTGCCCGACCTTTCCGCCCGGCCCCGGTGTGGGACAACCTGCGCACATTCGTCGGTGATGGCTGGCGTGGTTACATCGATGCGATCCTTGCGGGATTTATGCGGAGCGCGGGATTATGCCGAGTTGCGGCGGCGGTGGTCGGGTAATTTGTTGATGTTGCGTTGGAAGTTCCGCAACGTTCGGGCTGTTCGCTCTGCATAATTGCGCCCTTCGCGAGGCCATGATGGCCTGCGCAACGGAGGACGACCATGACAGCGACGTGTTCTTGCAAGCGGGCTCAGACGGCTCGGGACGGGATCCTGACCGCGCATATCCCACTTTTTTCCGAGTTTCTGCGGTCGCGGGGCTATTCGACCATATCCATCCGGCGCCATGCTTCTGCCGCCCGGCATTTTGTGGCCTGGGTATCGGGAGACAACCTCGTCCCCGAGGTCATCGACGATGCCATGATCGAAGCCTTTGCGTGCCATGCCCGCGCCAACCGGGGAAGCGGTGCGTGCGGGTTTTCCTCTGCCTACATGGGACGGGTGCGCGCCTTCGTGCGGTATCTGGCGCAAGCCCGGATTGTCTCGCGACCCGTGGCACCTCTTGCCCCGGGCGCAGCCCGGATCGCGGCCTTCCAGGACTGGCTCGGATTGCGCTGCGCCGTCTCGGACCAGACGATCCGCAGCCACACCTTCAAGCTCAACGCGATCCTCGCCGTCCTGGGGCGCGACCCCGCCACCCATGATGCCGCCGGGATCCGGCGGGCAATCATCGCCATCGCGGACACATCATCGCGCTTCCATACCAGAAACCTCGTCGCGGTGTTGCGCCATTACCTCCGCTTCCTGGCTGAACGGGGTGAATGCCCGCTGCATCTTGCCGAGGCGATTCCTGCCCTGTCTGCCAGGGGTATCGATACGCTCCGTCAGCCTTCGCCTTCGGTCTTCACGTTCAGCGATGACAGGACCAGCATCTGTCTGCACGGTGCGGATTGGCTGGGTTGGGACCATGACACCGACGCGGTGCCGGGTCCGGTCGCCCAGGACAGGCTGTACATCACGCACAGCAACGCACAGCCGACCATGCGCATCAGTGGTGCCGAAGTGCCGTTGGCGCTGCCAAAGCCAACCACCAGACCGACTATCGGCGTCAGCGGCACCGTGAACGCCGACGAGGCGGAATACGTCGCCTATGCCTATACCTGGGTCACATCTCTGGGCGAGGAAACCGCGCCATCGCCGCTGTCAGGCAGCGCGCTGTGGTCGGCAGGCTGCACGGTCAACCTGACCGGACTGCCATCAGCCGTGCCGGTCCCTGACCGCTATATCTCAGGCAAGCGCATCTACCGCGCGATCACCTCATCATCAGGCGCGACCGACCTCTATTTTATCGCCGAGATTGCCGCGTCGGCTGTTTCCTATGATCACGACATCGTCTCTGCCCCGGTCGCGGAAGCGATCACGACGAAGGAATTCGATGCGGTTCCGACAAACCTGCGGGGCCTGACAGCCATGCCAAATGGCATCATGGCGGGGTTTCGCGGCAAGGAACTGCTGTTCAGCGAGCCTTACCAGCCGCATGCATGGCCCGGCGCCTATCGTCTGGCGACCAACGATGTCATTATCGGGCTGGCGGCATTCGGAAGTTCTCTGGCCGTCCTGACCACGGGCCTGCCCTATGTCGTGCAGGGGCTGCATCCCGACGCCATGGCGATGGAAAAGATGGAGCAGCCCTTTCCCTGCATGTCGAAGCGCGGCATCGTGGATATGGGCTACGCGGCGATCTACCCCTCGACGGATGGTCTGGTCCAGGTCACGCAACAGGGTGCCCAGCTTATCAGTGCCGCCCTCTGGACGCGCGAACAATGGCTCGGCATGCAGCCCACGACGATGATCGCGGCCCGCTTCGCCTCGCTCTATGGCGTCAGCTATGTCCCCGCATCCGGCGGTGCGCGGCGCATGGCCTTTATCGATCCGCAGAACCCGCAGGGCGGCGTCATCCGATCCGACGAAACCGCGTCGGGGCTGTTCACCCATGTCGAAAGCGGGATCACCTATCTGCTGGGCAACGACAATCGCGGGGTCCGCGCCTTTGATGATCCCGGCATGTCGAAGAAGGCCTATATCTGGCGCTCAAAGCCCTGGCGGCTTCCCGTTCCGCAATCCTTCGGGGCGATCCGCATCGAAACAGACGGTGCCGTGGGTGAAACTGTCACCGCGCATCTCTATGCAGATGGCAATCTGTTCCACAGCATCAGCGCCCGCGACATGAATGCGCGGCTGCCGGACGGGGCGCATCGCACATGGCAGGTTGAACTGACCGGCAATGCCACCGTGCTGAGCGTTCAGATCGGGCGCACCTTCGCCGAGATTGCCGCATGAGCACCGATCGGATCTTCACCGCGAAGATTGAGGAACTGCTGGGGGATCGCGGCGCGAAGCCGAACCGGGCGGTAAGGTTTCGGGATCTGGACAAGGCCCTCGCATCCGCCAGCACCGCCGAGGTTGCGAAAATCGCCGAGAAGGTGGCGCGAAAGACTGCCGAATCCTACAGCGGTGCCGATACCGATCTGTCACAGCTTCAGCAGGATATCCAGACCGCGCAACAGGCGGCGAATCTGGCGGGAACGGATGCGCAGAACGCGCTGAGCGCCGCCAATGGCGCTGGTGCCTATACCGATCAGCAGGTACAGCAGGCGCGCGACGATCTGGCTGTGGATTTTGGTGCTGCCCAGACCGCAGCGGGTCAGGCCGCCGGATACGCGTTGGACGCGCACAGCAGTTTGCTGACAGCAACGGCAGGGATCGCGAGGATTTTCCCGACCGATTTTCTGGATGGGCCTTCCTTCTGGAGCGCAACCTATGCCGGTTCGCCGGCCGCAGTCAGCACGTCGCTGACCAGCGATCATCAATTGCTGAATGAAGCCGTTGTCGGGAATTTCTACCGGATCGTGGCCGGAAGAACCGTCCTTCGCGCAATCCTGTCCCGCGCCATTTCCGAGTTTTCGGAGGGGCGGGTCATCAGGATCACCGTGAAATTCCGCATGGTCGGCGCGGTCAGTTCCGCCCTGCGCTTCGCTGTCGCCTCCTTGCGTCAGGATTTCACGCTGGTCCGAACGCTTGGAACCGGCATCGTTGCAACTCCATCGGCACCGGACCAATGGCAGGAAGGATCGACCGAAATCGCCCTGCCCGCCCGGCAGGAACAGGAACTGTATTTCCGCGCCGGCATCGTGGCCACGGCCGGCACGTCGCCCGATGTGCCGATCGACATCGCCAGCATCCGCATCGAAGATGTGACCAGCCTGAAAGCGGCGGATGAAAGCCGGGCACAGGCATCGATCGCGCGTGACGACGCAGTGGTCGCAAGACAGGATGCAGAATCCGCCGCCGCATCGGCGAGTACCAGCCTGAACATGCTTTCCGAGGTCGCAGGCAGGTCCAATGCCGTCATCAGCGATACGTTCCTCGTCTCGTCGGATTGGGTGCGCTATGGAAGCGAAGGCACCCTGACAAAACTTCCCAACAGCGTCTATCCAGTCGGCCGGGACTGGCGGTTCAGCGTGTCCGGGACACAGAATGACGGGATTGC
>NZ_JBKEBL010000170.1:0-17016 GCF_047973135.1 Paracoccus sp. (in: a-proteobacteria) | reverse complement strand
GCGATCAGTTCGGCGGCCTGGCCCTCCATCGTGATCCGGCCGGTTTCCATGACATAACCCCGGTCGGCGATCTTCTGCGCGCCAAAGGCGTTCTGTTCGACCAGCAGCACCGTCACACCGCGGTCCTTCAGCGCCGTCACCACCTCGAAGATCTGCGCGACCAGCAAGGGCGCAAGGCCCATCGACGGCTCGTCCAGCAGCAGGCACGAGGGGCGGCCCAGCAGCGCGCGGGCGATGGCCAGCATCTGCTGTTGCCCGCCCGACAGCCCGCCCGCCGCCAGATTGCGCTTTTCCTTCAGGATCGGGAACAGGCCAAAGGCCTCGGTCATGTCCTGATCGACGCGCTCATCGGTGAACAGGAACGCCCCCAGCCGCAGATTTTCCTCGACCGTCAGATTGGTGAAAATCTGCCGCCCCTCGGGCGATTGCGCCAGACCGCGCGACAGGCGGCGATGGGCGGGCACGGCGGACAGCGGTTCTCCGCGAAAAACGATATTGCCATCGCTGACCGGCTGGGTGCCCGACAGGCATTTCAGCAGCGTCGTCTTGCCCGCGCCATTTGCGCCGACCACTGTGACGATCTCGCCCGAATTTACGTGCAGGTCGATCCCGTGCAGCACCTCGATCCGGCCATAGCGCGACCGCAGCCCCTCAACCGTCAGCATGGGCGGCCTCCGTTTCCTCGGTGCCCAGATAGGCCGCGATCACATCGGGGTTGCGGCTGACCGTGGCCGGGTCGCCCTCGGCGATCTTTTCGCCGTGATCCAGTACGACGATATGGTTGGAAATCCGCATCACCATCTTCATGTCATGTTCGACCAGCAGGATTGCGATGCCCGACGCGGCCAGTTCCGCAATCAGGTTATCGATTTCCTCGGTCTCGACCGCGTTGCAGCCCGCTGCCGGTTCGTCCAGCAGCAGGATCTTGGGTGACAGCGCCAGCGCGCGGGCGATTTCCAGCCGTTTCAGCGCGCCATAGGACAGGCTGCCCGCCTCTTGCGCCTCGGCCTTGTCCAGCCGCACGCGGGCCAGCAGCTTGCGCCCGGCCTCTCGTGCCGCATTGGCCCGGCGATGCATCGAGGGCAGCGACAGCAGGTCGGCCAGCACCGATCCGCGTTCCTGCAAGTGGAACCCGGCCAGCACATTGTCCAGCACCGTCATTTCCTGAAAGATTTGCAGGTTCTGGAAGGTGCGCGAAAGCCCCATTTCGGCGAGCCTGTGCGGCGATGCGCCGGTGACGTCGCTGCCGGTCAGGTGGACCGTGCCACGCCCCGGCTGATAGACGCCGGAAATCATGTTGAACAGCGTCGTCTTGCCTGCCCCGTTCGGCCCGATGACCGACACGATCTCGCCCGGGCGGACCGAAAAGCTGACATCGTTCACGGCTTTCAGCCCGCCGAAGGTGATGCCAAGGCCCTTGACGTCCAGAAGGCTCATTCCTCCCTCCCCCGGATGCGGCGCGCGATCGAGGGCAACAGCCCCTGCGGCAGAAAGATCATCACAAGGATCATCACCGCCCCCAGCACCAGTTGTTCATATTCGGCGAATACGGTCAGCACCTGCGGCAGCAGCGTCAGGATCGCCGCGCCAAGCGTCGCCCCCAGAACCGAACCGACGCCCCCCAGAACCGCCATTGTCACCATTTCGATGGAATGCATGAAGCCCGCGACATCCGGCGTGATGAACCCGTTCTGCAAGGCCAGCAACGACCCCGCGACCGAGGCATAGACCGCCGAGATGACAAAGGCGCGCAGTTTTTGCCGGGCAACGTCGATGCCCACGGTCGAGGCCGCGACCTCGGATCCGTGCAGCGCACGCATGGCGCGGCCGGTGGGACTGTCGAACAGGTTCAGCGCGATCCATGCGCCGATCAGCAGCACGATGCCGCTGACGAAATACCAGAACTCGCCCCCCGAAACGCGCCAGCCCAGTTCACGCAGCAGCGCGCGCAGGCCCAGATCCTCGACCGACATGCCGTCGGGACCGCCGGTCAGCGCGCGTTCGTTGGTCAGCACCATCGACACGAGGATCCCGAACCCCAGCGTGGCAACCGCCAGGTAATAGCCCTTCAGCCGCAGGATCGGCCGCCCGATCAGCAGCGCCATCCCCCCCGAGATCACCGCGCCAAGGATCAGCGCCAGCCCCGGATGCAGGCCCAGATGCCCCGGCGCAAGCGCACAGGCATAGGCCCCTATCCCGGCGAAACCTGCATGGCCAAGGCTGATCTGCCCGGCATAGCCGATCAGGATCACCAGCCCCATCACCGACAGCGCGTTGACAAAGATCAGCGCGCCGACGCGAAAATAATAGCCGGACGGAAAAAAGAACGGCAGCACGACGATCAGCGCCGCCAGCACGCCCAGTTGCATCCATTTCCTGCGTGTTGCCATCATACCCGCTCCGTCGATTTCTTGCCGAAAATGCCCTGCGGCATCACGAACAGCACCGCGAGAATGACGATAAAGGCCACCGCGTCCTTGTATTGCGAACTGAGATAGCCTGCGGTCAGCGCCTCAAGCAGACCCAGCAGCAGCCCGCCGACCAGCGCGCCCTTGGGGTTGCCCATCCCGCCCAGCATGGCGGCGGCAAAGCCCTTGAGGGCAAGGCCGACGCCCACGTCATAGCTGACCAGCGTGATCGGCGTGACCAGAACGCCCGCCAACGCGCCGATGGCGGCTGACAGGCCGAAGGACAGGGTCATCACCCAGTTGGTGTTGATGCCGACCAATTGCGCGGCGATGCGGTTATTGGCGGTGGCCAGCACAGCCTTGCCGGTCAGCGTGCGGGTAAAGAACAGCCACAGCCCGGTGAACACCACCAGCGCGCCAAAGATCACCCACAGGCTTTGCGGCAGGATCGTCGCGCCCATGACGCGGATCGGCTGATCGCCCGAAAAGGCCGGAAACCGATGCAACTGCTTGTCAAAGACCAGTTGCGCCGCGCCCCGGATCAGGATCGATGCGCCGATGGTGATGATGATCAGCGACACGACGGGCGCGCCGCGCGCGGGTTCGATCGCCAGCTTGTTCAGCGCCACGCCGATGGCGGCAGTTATCAGGATCGCCAGAACCGCGGCCAGCGCCAGCGGCAGCCCGGCCTGAAAGGTGAAAACGGTGATCATCCCGCCCAGCATGACAAATTCGCCTTGCGCGAAATTCACCACGTCCGAGGCGTTATAGATGATCGTGAACCCCAGCGCGACCAGCGCATAGACCGCGCCGACCGTCACGCCGGAAAAGATGAATTGCAACAGGGCGTCCATGAGCTTCCTCAGACGTCAGGCAGAGGGAAAACCCGGCCGGAGGCTCCGGCCGGGCGCGTCATCAGTCAAGCTGTTTCCAGTCGCCGCCGGTGATTTCCAGCATCCGGAAAGCAGTCAGATCCAGGCCCAGATGATCCTCGGGCGTGAAGGTATAGGTGCCGGTGGTGCCGACAAAGCCCTTGGTTTCCTCAAGCGCGTCGCGGATCGCATCGGGGTCGTCGCCGCCCCCCGCGCGGGTGATCGCATCGGCCATCAGCGCCACCGCGTCATGGGCATAGCCCGCAAAGGTGGACGGATCCTGATTGTATTTGGCCTTGTAGGCGGTGGTATAGTCGGTGACGACCTTGTATTGCGGATCGTCCCCGGCCAGCAGATCGCCGATCAGCAGCGCGGTTCCGGGCAGATGCACGCCCTCGGCGGCCTCGGCCCCGGCCAGTTCGATAAAGGCGTTCGAGGCGACGCCGTGGCTTTGATACAGTGGAATGTCAAAGCCTAGCTGCGCGACATTGCGCGTCACGATGGCCGGCCCCTGCCCGAAACCCGGATTCAGAACCGCCTGCACGCCAGCAGTGTTGCGGATGCGGGTCAGTTGCGGGGTCATGTCGGCATCCTGCGGGCCATAGGTCTCGTCCGCGACGATTTCGATGCCGTGATTGCCTGCGACCTCTTTGCACTGGGCCTGCATCGACGCTCCGAACCCGTCCGTGCCGGAAATCATGCCGACCTTGCTGATGCCGCGCCCCTGCATGTCGGTAAAAATCTTTTCGCAGGCCATGCGGTCCGTGTGCGGCGTCTTGAAAACATATTCGCGTACAGGATCGATGATCGAAATCGCCCCGGCAAGCGAGATGAAGGGAATCCCCTCGTCCTGCGCCACATCCAGGATCGACATGGTGGTGCCCGTGGTCGAGCCGCCGATGATCGCCACGACCTCGTCATCCTCGACCAGGCGGGTGGCGAAGGTGCGCGCCTTGTTCGGATCGCCGCCGTCATCATACAGCGTCAGGGCGATTTCCTCGCCATTGATGCCGCCAGCCTCGTTGATCTGATCGACCATCATCTCGATGGTCTTGGCCTCCGGGTCGCCCAGAAACGCCGCCGGGCCACTGGCCGAAACGCTTGCGCCCAGCCGAATCTCGGCATGGGCCGCGCCGGTCAGCGCGCCAATCGCCAGAATCGTGGCAAGCGCCGTGCTGTTCATGATTTTCATCTTTGTCCTCCCAAGGGTCAGAAGCTTTTACTGCCGGTCCTGCCGCCTGACGGGCGGTCCTGCCGGATCATTTGCGGATTTTGTGCTGGGAATCGCGAGGAAAGCCGTCCAGTATTCACGCGCGCCCGATGCCTTTGCGGCCAGGTCCGGTCCGGCGCGATGCTTGCGCGTCATATCTGCCATGGTCTCCTCCCAGGACAATCTTCAACATATCATTGACCGACCGGACGGTTTATGCAACAGTATTTTTTAGGCACCCCCCGAAAACGGGGGTCTGGAGGGGAAACATGACGACATCCGACACGATACTGTCCAGCCTGGAACTGGGCGTGCTGAGGATCACCCTCAACCGCCCCGACAAGCTGAATTCCTTCAACGAGGACATGCATCTGGCGCTGCGCGCGCAGTTGCAGCAGGCGCATGACGACGACGCGGTGCGCGCGGTGCTGCTGACCGGATCGGGCCGGGGATTCTGCGCCGGGCAGGATCTGGGCGACCGCGATCCGCGCAAGGGCGGCCCGCGCCCCGATCTGGGACATACGATCGACACATATTACAATCCGGCCCTGCGGCTGATTCGGTCGCTGGACAAGCCGGTCATCTGCGCGGTGAATGGCGTGGCGGCGGGGGCCGGGGCCAATATCGCGCTGGCCTGCGACATCGTTCTGGCGGCGCGTTCGGCGAAATTCATCCAGGCATTTTCCAGGATCGGGCTGATCCCCGACGCTGGTGGTTCGTGGTCGCTGACCCGCATTCTGGGTGAACCCCGCGCCAAGGCGCTGGCCATGACAGCCGAACCTCTGCCCGCTGAAACCGCCGCCGACTGGGGCCTGATCTGGAAGGCCGTCGATGACGACGCCCTGATGCCCGAGGCGACGGCGCTGGCCGAAAAGCTGGCGGCGGGGCCGACTGTCGGACTGGGCCTGACCAAGCGACTGATCCAAGAGGCCACCACCGCCGATCTGGACAGCCATCTGGACCGCGAACGCGATTGCCAGCGTCAGGCGGGATTCAGCCAGGACTATGCCGAGGGTGTGACCGCCTTTTTCGAAAAGCGTCCCCCCGTGTTCAAGGGACAATAAATGACCGCCGATCAGATGACTCCGCAGCAACTTGCCGAAGCCTGCACCCGCATCATGTGGGACGATGACAACGCCTCACAGCGGCTGGGAATGGAACTGATCCATGTCGCGCCGGGCGAGGCGACGCTGACCATGACAGTGACCGGGCAGATGACCAATGGCCACGGCAACGCGCATGGCGGCTATCTGTTCGCGCTGGCCGACAGCGCCTTCGCCTTTGCCTGCAACACCTATAACCAGATGACCGTGGCGCAGCACTGCTCTGTCACCTATATCGCGCCGGGCGCACTTGGCGACCGGCTGACCGCCACCGCGCGCGAGGTGTCGCGCAAGGGGCGTTCGGGCATCTATGACGTCCGGGTGACGCGCGCCGACGGCGGCGTCATCGCCGAATTTCGCGGCCATTCACGCACCATCAACCGTACCTTTCTGCCCGCCACTGACTGACAGGGCCGAGTGATTTTTCGAGGGAGGAACCTATGAGAGACCTGACACCAACGCCCAAGGAACTGGACCCGATCGAAACCGCCTCGCGCGATGAAATCGCGGCGCTGCAATTTCACCGCATGAAGCGGTCGCTGAAACACGCATTCGAAAACTCGCCCTTTTACCGCAACCGCTTTATCGAACATGACGTTCATCCTGAAGACCTGAAATCGCTGGCGGATCTGGCGAATTTTCCTTTCACCACCAAGCAGGATCTGCGCGACACCTATCCCTTCGGAATGTTCGCCGTGCCGCAGTCGAAACTGGTGCGCATTCATGGTTCCTCGGGGACGACGGGTAAGCCGACTGTGGTGGGCTATACCGCCGATGACATCGACCACTGGGCAAACCTGATCGCGCGTTCGATCCGGGCTGCGGGCGGGCGGCCCGGCGACATGCTGCACAATGCCTATGGCTATGGCCTGTTCACCGGCGGGCTTGGCGCGCATTACGGTGCCGAACGGCTGGGTTGCACCGTGGTCCCCATCTCGGGCGGGATGACCGAGCGGCAGGTGACACTGATCAACGATTTCAAGCCGCGCCTGATCATGGTCACGCCCAGCTATATGCTGTCGATCCTCGATGAATTCCGCCGTCAGGGCCTCGACCCGCGCAAAAGCTCGCTTGAGGTCGGCATTTTTGGCGCCGAGCCATGGACCAACGCCATGCGCGAGGAAATCGAAGAAGCGTTCGACATGCACGCCGTCGATATTTATGGCCTCAGCGAGGTCATGGGTCCGGGCGTCGCGCAGGAATGCGTCGAGACCAAGGACGGGCTACATATCTGGGAAGATCATTTCTACCCCGAGATCATCGACCCGCAGACCGGCGCGGTCCTGCCCGACGGCGAGATGGGCGAGCTGGTCTTTACCACGCTGACCAAAGAGGGGTTGCCGATGGTGCGCTATCGCACCCGCGACCTGACCCGCCTGTTGCCAGGCACCGCGCGTTCGATGCGCCGGATCGAAAAGATCACCGGTCGCAGCGACGACATGATCATCCTGCGCGGCGTCAACGTCTTTCCGACCCAGGTCGAGGAACAGATCCTGAAATGCAAGGGTCTCGCCCCTCATTTCCATCTGGAACTGGTGCGCAAGGACCGCATGGACGCGATGATCGTGCATGTGGAATGCGCCCCCGGCCATGCCGCCGCGGATGCCCGCGCACAGTCGTCAAAGGAACTGGCCCATCACATCAAGTCGGTGATCGGAATTTCGACAAAGATCGAGATCCATGATCCAGCCGCCATCACCCGGTCCGAGGGCAAGGCAAGGCGTGTGATCGATAACCGCCCCAAATGACGCAGCCGCCAAGGCTGGCAAATCATGCGGGCCGGGGGTAAGCATTGCGCAACCCGCCCCGGCCCGCAAACGAAAGGTTAAGCCCCGCAAATGGCCCGGACCCGCGCCGTAGATTTCGAGGAAAAGCAGCATCAGCTTTTGCTGACGGCCGCGCGTGTCTTTGCCACGCAGGGGATGGACAAGGCGTCGATGTCGCAGATCGCGTCCGAGGCGGGCGTGTCGAAATCGCTGCTCTATCATTATTACCCGTCCAAGGACGCGCTGATCTTTGCGATCATCCACACCCATCTTGAGGAACTGGATCAGGTTCTGGAACGCGCCACCGATCCCGGACAGCGCCCGGCGCAGCGGCTGGAAACGCTGGTAGGTGCGGTGCTGCAAGCCTATCGCGGGGCGGATGACCAGCACAAGGTGCAACTGAACGCCGGCCCCGCCCTGTCCGACGAACAGAAGGCCCGCATCTTTCAGGTCGAACGCCGCATCGTCCAGCGCTTTTCGACGATCCTGCGCGAATTGCACCCCGAACTCGAACGCCCGGAACGCCCGCTGCTGACCCCCGTGACCATGTCGCTTTTCGGCATGATGAACTGGGTTTACATGTGGTTCCGCGACAGCGGCCCGATCAGCCGCGAGGATTACGCCAAGGTTGCCACTACCCTGATTCTGGAAGGCGTCAAGGCCGTCCGCTGACCGGTGGATTCAACAGGTCCGGCAAGAATTGGGGCGGCGCGCGCGCTTCGCGCGCAGCAAGCCTGCGGACGGAAATCCCGGAAACCGGATGCACCGGTGCGCGGCCAGCGGGGGGGCCGGGGGGCGCAGCGCCCCCGGCCGCCGCGGGACGCAAATTCGCGGCGTGGCGGCTGAGCAGCACGTGTCGGCAAGGCAGGTCAGCGCTCCGCTTGATGCCCCATGGCCGGGCGGCACATGGACCCGTAGCAGGTTACACTCCGGGGAAAGGTTATTCAGTCGGCCCCGTGACGTACGCCTGTACGGCGGATCATTCATGAATGACGAACTGGACGGTTCCGAATGAAGAGGATAATAGTCTAAACGTATCTGTTACGGACGCACTTCGCCGCAATCTGGTGATGGCGTCCTTATGTGTTTGTTAAAGGTGAGTGTTTTGAAATATCCGGTCTTTATCATCAATCTGGACCGCCAACCCGACCGAATGGAATTCATGAGCCGACAACTGGCGGCCTTGGCGATCAGGGCGCGGCGCGTTGCGGCCTTTGACGGCAGCGATCCTGAAAACCACGGGCGGCATTCTGCGGCATGGTATGCGCGACTGACCGCAGGAGAAATTGGCTGTTTCGAAAGCCATCGCAGGGTTTGGAATACGCTCGTCGATGAGGACATTCCTGCGGCGATCGTTCTTGAGGACGATATCGTTATCGCCTCTGACCTGCCGGAACTGGATTTCGACAAATTCGTCAGCCGGTCCGGCGATCTGCTCAAGCTGGACCAGAATAACCTGCTGGATTATACAAGCCTTTACGGCACGGCACAGTTGCCCTGCGGGCCGGGGCGGAACGCCATTCGCCTTCTGGGAATGGAATATTGCACCGGCGGGTATTTCATCACCCTGGCGGGTGCGCGGAAATTGCTTGCGCTGTCGGCGAAGTATTTCTCGCCGGTGGACCGCTTCATGTATGATCCGGATTCCAGGGCTTTCTGGCAACTCTCCATCTGGAAACTTGACAATCCCGCCGTGGTACAGACGCGCGCGATCTTTCCCGACATGTCAGAGGATGACAGCATCTCGGCACGCCGGGCCGCCCGGATCGAGAAAGAAAAAGCCAACAGTTTTATGCTTCAGACCGCAGTGCGGTTCCGCCGGCTGATTGATGGAGACATGCGCAGCACGCGCGAAGCACGCAAACAGCGTCTTACTGCGGAATTTGCCCGCCGGGAACCACCGGAAGAGCGGAAAATTCGCTTTAGTTCTCCATCGCTGTCTCATGTGCCAGAGTGGTAGGATGCGCCGAACAGGATGCGCATTGCCGTGACAGAATGGAAGGATACAGGAATGCAGGGCTTTGAACGGGATCTGCGGAAGCAGGCCGATATCTACAAGGGGATCATGCAGCCCCTGATCCCGGCTGACGGCCGTTTCGCGCTGCTGGATTTTCCCGACCATTTCAATATCGGCGACAGCATCATCTATCTGGGTGAACTGATAGCCCTGCAACAGCTTTCCCGGAACCGCCCCAGGATCGTTGGCAGCCTGACAACAGCGCCGCAGGATCTGCGCAGGAAAGATATGCCGGGAACGATCTTGCTGCATGGCGGGGGGAATTTCGGGGATATCTGGGCTGCGCATCAGGATTTCCGCTTGGCGGTTCTTGAACGTTTCCCGTCCCACCGGGTCGTGCAATTGCCACAATCCATCCATTTCTCCGATCCCGAAAAGCTGGAGCAGACGGCTCGGGCGATTGGTGCGCATCGGAATTTCACGCTGATGGTCCGGGACCGGAACGGGCTGGAACTTGCGCAGAAGCATTTCGATTGCGAAACCCTGCTTGTCCCTGACGCGGCCTGCATGCTGGGTGAAATCGCCCCGGTGGCGGATGCGCAGATCGATACGCTGGCCATGCTGCGCAATGACAGGGAAGGCCGGGGCGACAATGCGCGCGCCCATCTTCCACAGGATGCGGTCACAGAGGATTGGGTCAATGTTCAGGCCTGGGGCCTGCGGGAACGGATTTTCAACAAGGCGCTGATCCGGCATATGCCCGTCAGCAGCATCCGGATGCGCGCCACGGATCGTCTGTTCGAACACAGCGCCCGCAAAAGACTGGACGGGGGGGTCGCCCAGCTATCGCGGGCCAAGGTCGTGGTGACGGATCGTCTGCACGTGCATCTTTTGTGCTGCCTGATGCGAAAGCCGCATGTCGTTCTGGACAACCATTATGGCAAGATCGCCAATTACATGGACGCGTGGGAAGAAGCGAAGGGCACCATTCGCATTCAGAATGTCGCAGAGCTTCCCGAGGCGATCGGGCGCGCAAGGCGGTTTTATGGCGACATGTCCGGACCTGCCTCCGTTGCGGGGCAAAGTTGACGATCGCACGGCAGACCCGGCATTTACGGACAAGCGCTATAGTTCAGATCAACTGACCTCAACGCGACCTCACAATAGTTCCGTGCGCGCAGATCGCCGTAAAACATCGCCTGAATGTGCAATACGCCTGGCCGGTCATAATCCGATTTTGCAGCCTTGTCGGTCAGGCGGGCCACCGCCGCCTCGGACGATACGGCGACCAGATCCAGCCTGCGGGTCCATTCCGCGTCGCCGAAATCAATCTGGCGGCATTCATGACTGATCGTGACTGGCCCCAAATCCGCCATGCGCGTGGGGCCAGTCAACAACGGCCCCAGCGAGGACGCGAAGCTGGACAGATCCAGACGCGAGACGATGTCGAACGCGACCGCGCAACGCCGGGTCTGATCCTGCGTATCCACGATCTTTGCGACAAGTGCCTCGGTCTGGCACGCGACCAGTTGCTCATAGCGCTGCCTGTCCGTGGTGTGCGGCAGTTCGGTATCGGATAACAGATCGGCACAATCCGCAGTGGCTGCGCAGCTTGCCCACAGCATAAGAAAAACAGCGGCCAAAGCCCTCAAATTCCGTCCTCCAGATAATCGGCCTCGGCCCCGCGCCGGGTCGGATAACTGTCGCCGAAATCGCGCAGTTCGGCAATCAAGGCAGGCCAGTCCTGGTTCACCGCGTGGTTCCAGAAGTTCGGCGTCCGGCTTTCCAGATCGCCATACTGGAATGCCACCGACGCGATTACCGTTTGCGCGGCCTCGGGAAGTTCGGCGAAGGTCGGATCATCCGGCCCTATGGCATTGTTATAGCTGGTTTCAAGGCGGAACAAGGCATCCGCCTTGACGGCCCGGTCGATTTCGTTCGCCTCGGCGGCGGAAATGGTCAGAGACCGCGCTTCCAACGCATTCACCGCCTTTTGCTGCCTGAGGCCCGTATAGGGCGCAAGCTTCTCGACAAGCGGATTGTCCTTGCCGAACAGATCTTCAAGATCGCCGCGCGTCCGCTGCCCAAGGTCGAAGCCGGTGGCAATCGTGACCCCTGACTGTGATCCTTCGGGGTCCGGAACATAGCCGTCCAGTTGGCTGCCGCCCTCGAAGCCCGAAATCAGTTCCCAGTTGATCAAGGGTTGCCCCGTATCCGGCGGCTGACTTTCGGCACGCTTGCGTTCAAGCGCGCGGTGCTTTTTTTCCCGCGCTTTTCTTGTTTCGACTGCTTCTTCCAACTGGTCGCCCGCTGCGCCCGGCAGGCCTTCGGTTTCCGTGTCAGCCTCGGTTTGCTGTTGGAACCGCTGCCTTGCCGCCTGTCCTTCGGCGGCAAGCCCGCCCCGTGCTTCGGCGGTCAGGCTTTCGGGTGGCGGGGGCGGCAATTTCGATTTGGCAAGCGCCTTGCGCGAGGCGCCGGACAGGTCGTGCCGCACGGAATCGGGGCGGCTGGAAGGGGTGGTGATGCTGTTGATGTCGCTGGGCATGATAGCTGGCTCCATAAAATCAATGGGTTATAAATTGATTTGTCGCCAGCCTTGACGATCAGGATGCCGAAGCCATGGTATGCCTGTCAAATTCCGCGACCAAATGTCGCGGTTTCAGGCCAGAATCCGCCACAGTGAGGCCCGCAACAAAAAAAGCCCGGCGATTGCCGGGCCTTTCGGGGCCAGGTGACAGGCAACGCTTTTATGCGTATTCTTGCACCGGCCAGGTCTTGGCCACCATGGTCAGCACGTCATATTGCGCGACGACCTCGTCCTTCTGGTTGCTGACCCGGCAATCCCACCGGACCTCGCCATAGACGGCATTTTCGCGGGGGTTGATTTCCTTGCAGGTCAGTTGCACCTGAAGGCTGTCGCCGAAATAGACCGGCGTCAGGAAGCGCAGATTATCGACGCCGTAATTGGCCAGAACCGGGCCGGGATCTGGCCAGACGAACAGGCCCGCCGCGAAGGATGCGATCAGATAGCCATGGGCGACGCGATCCTCGAAGAAGGGATTGGCCTTCGCCGCCTCGCCGTTCATATGGGCATAGAACGTGTCGCCGGTGAATGTGGCGAAATGTTCGACATCTTCCAGCGTGACCTCGCGCCTTTCGGTCACGATCTGGTCGCCAATGCGCAATTCGGCCAGCGATTTGCGGAACGGATGCTGGTCGCCCCGCGCCGGTGCGCCCTGCACCCATTGCCCCGTCACCGCCGACAACAGACGCGGCGTGCCCTGCACCGCCGTTCGCTGCATGAAGTGCTTTACCCCGCGCATGCCGCCCATTTCCTCGCCTCCGCCCGCGCGCCCCGGCCCGCCATGGACCAGCGGTGCAAGGGGCGAGCCATGCCCGGTCGAGCTTTTGGCAGAGTCGCGGTTGCCGATATGCACCCGGCCATGGAATGAGGCGATGCCCAGAACCAGTTCGGCGGCGACATCGGTATCGTTGGTGAATACCGACGAGACCAGCGAACCCTTGCCCTTTTTCGCCAATGCTACGGCCTGATCCAGCCTGTCATAAGCCATGACCGTCGCGACCGGGCCAAAGGCCTCGATGTCGTGGGGGGCGGTGGCGGTCATCGGATCGGCACAGCGCAGAAGGACGGGGTTCAGGAACGCACCCTTGCCTGCATCGCCCGACGTGACCGTGACCTGATCGGGATCGCCGCAGACAATGTCAGCCTCGGCCGCGATCTGGCCGATCTTGTCCCGCACGCCCTGACGTTCGCCCAATGAGGCCAGCGCCCCCATCCGCGTGGCCTTGTCGCCCGGCAGACCCACCGCTGTTTTTGACAACGTATCCGACAGCGCCGCGATCAGTGCCTGTTCATGCGCGGCAGGCACGAGGATGCGGCGGATGGCGGTGCATTTCTGGCCCGCCTTGCTGGTCATCTCTTGCCGGATTTCCTTGACGAACAGGTCAAATTCCGGCGTGCCCGGCCCGGCATCGGGGCCAAGGATGGCGGCGTTCAGGCTGTCGGCCTCCATCGTGAAGCGGACCGAATTGGCGACGACGGCCGGGTGGCTGCGCAGCTTTTGCCCGGTCGAGGCGGAACCCGTGAACGTCACGACATCCTGTCCGGTCACGTGGTCCAGCATGTCGCCCACGCCGCCGCAGACCAGTTGCAGCGCACCATCTGGCAGGATGTTCATTTCCAGCATTCGGCGCACGACCAGTTCGGTCAGATAAGCCGTCTGCGAGGCCGGCTTGACCAGACAGGGCATGCCGCCGATCAGCGCGGGCGCGATCTTTTCCAGCATCCCCCAGACCGGAAAGTTGAAGGCGTTGATGTGAACCGCGATCCCCTGCAAGGGCGTCAGGATATGCTGCCCGACAAAGCTGCCATCGCGGGACAGGGCCTCGACCGGGCCTTCGGCCAGAACGCGGGTATTGGGCAATTCGCGCCGCGCCTTTGAGGCAAAGGTCAGCATCGTGCCGATGCCGCCCTCGATATCGGGCCAGGCGTCGCGGGCCGTGGCCCCGGTCGCCAGACTTTCGGCGTGAAATTCGTCCTTCATCTCCATCAGCTTCTGTCCGATGGCGCGCAGCATCAGGGCGCGTTCATGGATGGTGTGGCGACGCAGCGCCGCCCCGCCCGCCTCGCGGCCCCATTCCAGCGCGGCGGCGAAATCCAGCCCGTCGGACGAGATCACCGCATGGATATCCCCGGTTGCGGCATTGGCCAGCGGCTTGCCCTCGCCCGCGCCCTTGCGCCATGCGCCCTGCACATAGCTTTCCAGCCGCCGCGCCGTGCGTCCCGAATCCAGCATTGCCTTTCCCCCTTATACCAAGCCCAGAGGGGTCAGCGTCGCCCCCGCCTCGGCGCGCCATGCCTGACGCAAAGTCTCGTTATCCGTATGGCGCAGACCCAGAGCCTTCAGCCGTTCAAAGCTGGCGGATTTGGCCGGACCAAAGGTATCGGCCACGCGCGGCATCCAATAGGCGACCGAGGCCGCCGCCTGATCACTGCCATCCTGCGCGATCAGACGCTCCAGCCCGTCGCGGCCCAGCTCCATGTGGCGTTTCTCGCGCGGCAGGATATCGTGCAGCACTTCGGACAGGGGCTGATAGGAACAGCGCGCCATCTCGCCCACGGCATGCGCCGTTGCCAGACCCATCAGCACGTTCATCACCACCGCATCGGTCCAGCCGTCCAGCGGATATTGGAACACCGACAGCCGCATGTCACCGCCCTGACGCCGCGCATCGACCTGCGCATCGCGCGCGCCCCGCGCGGCCCAGTCATGGGCTTGTTCGTATTTCGCCCGGTCGGTACCGAATTCGACCATCAAATCCAGCACCCGGCCGGCGTGATCGGCCTTTTCCAGCGTGATCCGGCTGGCGGCAATACGCGACTGGATGCCCGGCGCCCAGTTGATCGCATTGGCAAAACCCGCCGATCCGGCCAGTTCGCTGTCCACGAAAGAGGACATCATCCGCAGCAACTCGGCGCGATAGCGCGGCGGAACATTGCCCGGCGAGGTCAGTTTACCGCCCCGCGCCAGATAATCGGCCAGCAGCATCGTGTCTGTGTCATTCGTCATAGCTGAGCACCACCTTGTCGGACAACGGGATGCACTGGCAGGACAGGACGTAACCGGCCCTGACCTCGTAATCCTCCAGCGCGTGATTGACTTCCATCTCGACCTCGCCCTCCAGCACCTTGGCACGGCAGGTCGAGCAGACCCCGGCCTTGCAGGAATAGGGCGCGTCCATGCTGTTTTCCAGCGCGGCATCCAGAACGAAACTGCCATCCTTGGGCATCTGGAACACGCGGGTCGCGCCGTCCAGCGTGACCGAAACCTCGCAGCTATTGGCGGAACTGGCGGCCTGCTGCGACTGGACACGCTTTTTCGCGCGGCCGGGCTGGGACGAGGCGAACAGCTCGAACTTGATCTGATCGTCGCGCAGCCCGTGCTTGCGCAGGCTTTCGGCGATGGTCAGCATCATCGGTTCCGGCCCACAGATAAAGGCGATATCGACGGAATCCGCGTCGATCCACATGCGGAACAGCATGTCCATCTTTTCGGCGTCGATCCGGCCCGTGAACAGGTCTATCTCTTGCCCCTCGCTTTCCAGGATATGCACGACTGAAAAGCGGCCCAGATAGCTGTTCTTCAGATCCTCCAGCTCCTCGCGGAACATGATCGAGCCGACCTGACGGTTGGAATAGACCAGCGTGAAGGTCGATTTCGGTTCGCGCGTCAGCACCGTCTTGATGATCGACAGGACCGGAGTACTGCCCGATCCGCCCGCGAAACCCAGATAGTTCCGGGCGGCGGTCGGGTCGATGGCGGTAAAGAACCGGCCCTGCGGTGGCATCGCGTCCAGCACGTCGCCGGGCTTCAGTTCCTCATTCGCCCAGGTCGAGAAGGCACCGCCATCGACGCGCTTGATGCCGACTTTCAGACAACCTTCGTCAAGCCCCGCGCAGATCTAATAAGAACGGCGCAGTTCCTCGCCGTCGAAATCTCGGCGGAAGGTCAGGTATTGTCCCTGCGTAAAGGCGAACGCCTCGGGGTCGCGGGGTTTCAGCGTGACCACCACGGCATCGCGGGTCTCCTTGCGGATATCGGTCACGTCTAGGGGATGGAATCGGGGCATGTTCGGCCTCCTGTCCGGACATCACGGGATATTTGGGGGCCGTCGGGCGGCCCTTAATGACATTTGAAATAGTCGAACGGCTCAAGGCAGGATTTGCAGCGATAGCTGGCCTTGCAGGGCGTCGAGCCGAACTGGCTGACCCGTTCCGTATCGGTCGATCCGCAGCGCGGGCATTCGATCACCAGATTCGAGCCGCCGGCCATCCGCGCCGCCCGCCCCGCCGTCCGCCCGTCCGATGCGGTGCCGTCCACCGGCGGGGCGATACCATAGGCGCGCAGCTTGTCACGCGCCTCGGGCGTCACCCAGTCGGTCGTCCAGGGCGGCGACAGGCGGCGTTCCAGACGCAGCTTGCCGATGCCCTTGCCGCGCAGATGGGCCTCGATCGCCAGATCGATCACCGCCGTTGCGGGGCAGCCGGAATAGGTCGGCGTCACCGCGACCAGCAACGTATCGCCGTCCCAACGGACCTCGCGGACGATGCCAAGTTCGGTCACGGACACAACCGGGATTTCCGGATCCGGCACTTCGGCCAGCCAGTCCCAGATTTGCTGCGTTTCGGGCTGCATCGGCTTACCAGCTTGCGCCGGGATAGGCGCGTTGCAGGAACTGCATTTCGGCCAGAACATAGCCCAGATGTTCGGTGTGCCGACCCTGCTTGCCACCCTTGTGGACGTCGAAACGCCCCTCGGGCCGCCTCAGCGTCGCCTCGTCCAGAATCTCGGATACGGTCTTGTCCCAGTGGGCGCGCAGATCGTCCAGCGCGGGCGCGATTCCGGCTGCCGTCACCGCCTCGTCCACGGCATCAGAGGTGAACATCTCGCCCGTATAAGGCCACAGCCGGTCCAGCGCGTCCTGCATCCGCCTGTGGCTTTCGGCCGATCCGTCCCCCAACCGCACGACCAGATCGGACGAGCGTTCAAGATGATAGCTGACTTCTTTCAGCGCGTTCGCCGCGATTTAGGCAATGCGCGGGCTGGCCGATTTCGTCAGCGCGGTCAGTATCTCGAAATGGAAGGCATCGAACAGAAATTCGCGCATCAGCGTGACGG
>NZ_JBKEBL010000289.1:0-21888 GCF_047973135.1 Paracoccus sp. (in: a-proteobacteria) | reverse complement strand
GGCCGATTACATCGACATCCTCGCCCTGCTGCTGGGTAAGCGTCATGACATCCCTGTTGGCGATCACGACCTGATGCGCGCGCAGTCCATGCAAAAGGCCGTGGCCGACAGCTATGCGGGCCATTCGCGTCCGACCGAGGCCGGACTGGAAAAAGTTTTCGCCGAGGTCAGCGGGCAATATGGCGCGCTGGACAATCTGGCCGATCTGGGCAGCTATCTTTTCGCCATCGCCGAGGCCGAGCCGCGTTTCACCGGCCGCGCGGTCAAGAATATTACCGATGCGGTCAAGGTCCGCGCGATGGATTTCGACATGCCCGACGACTGGTTCGAAACCCCCGAACCCTTTCTGCATCAGCCCTATGAAACCAAGTTGCAGATGATCGAGGCGCTGCGCCGTCCGATCACCCCCCGGATGGTGGTGCAGGAAATCAACCGTTACGCTGACAGCGAGTGGCGCTATGCTGACAGCGCGGATGAGGCCGCCATTGAGGACGCCGTACGCGGGATGGAGCGGATGCAAGAGGCGCGAAAGAGGTTCGGGGGAACGGAATGACGACAATATCATTTTGGTCGGCCGGTACTTTCGCGGTCATTCGGGCGATGGCGCATTTCTTGCTCGCCCTCGGGGCGTCGCGGTCGGCACGCGCATGAAACGCCTTATCGAAAAGGGGTTGATGTTCGGCAATCTCATTCGGGTGGATTCGACCGCTTGGGTGGGCCTTTATAACCGCGCGCTGAAAAGGATCACGGGCCGCGAGACGGCGCTGACCGAATTTCACATCGATATCTGCGGATATTCCCCCGAAATCGGCGACGAATTGGGCGATATGTCCTATCTTGCCCCCAAGGGTGACGAACGGCAGTTTATCCTGCTGACGACCGAACAAAAGACCGCGCCGATGCTGAACGCCGATCTGTCGGTCCTGCGCGATGTCATGCGGCGCTTTATTGCTGATAACGAAAGCCAGCTTTTCAGCCTGACCGCCCACGATGCCGTGGTGGGCCAGATCGACGATCAGGTCTGGCAGATTGCCTCGCCCGCCGATCTGTCCGGAATCCGCCGCCTGACCGTCAGCGCCGACACCACCGGCAGCCATATGGTCGAAGCCGACAAGATGGCTGCGATGATCGACAGGTTCCGCACGCAGCCGGATGCGTGGTGGGACGATGTGCTGATCGCCCGGATGATCGAACAGGCCAAAAAATCCGGCGATGTTCTGCGCAATCCGGTCAGGCTGGACCATACCGCCTTTGATGTGCCCGATTTCTGGACTGCCGATTTCGGCGGGGTTTATGTCATCCGTTCCGCGAACGAACCGGCGATGATCTTTGCCGATCCCGCGCAGGTGGCCGAAATGCCGGATTTCCTGACCATGTCCATCGCTGAGGGCCATCAGATCGCTGCATGGCTGGCTCGCAACGCGCTGGCCGAGCCGATCGTGAACACACGCGGCACCGATACCGCGCCGATCCTGCGCCAGAAGATCGACTTCGTTCTGGCCGATGCCGCCGTCCGGCTGGGGCTGGACACGGGCGATGGCGACCGGGCCGCGCTGCGGCGGGCAGCCTCGCGCATGGGGGCCGATCTGCCGCCCGAGATAAGGGGCCTGTCGGCGCTGCAACGCTATGCCGAGCAGGGGGGCGACTGGCCGGTGATCGACAGCGGCGATCCGGCCTATTTCTATGCCATCCGCGCCACGCCCGGCCCCGCGCGCGATCTGATCAACCGGCTGCTGTCGGAACTGGCACCGCATGATGTCAGGCAATTATTCATCACCCACAAGCCCTTGTTTTATCGCCTCTACCAGACCTGGCCAGAGGTGCGGCGCGACTATGTCGCCAACATGCTGGCCCGCGAATATGCGATGGACAAGCAGGGCACACGCGACGCGCTGTTCGGTGCCGAACCCGGCATGGCCGAGCCCGGAGCCCGCGGTCCGCGTGTCGGCCCATGGGGTGCGCCCCGCAGCAACCTGTCCGAAATCGGCCTGTCGGTTCCGACCGTCCCCTGGGACCGCGACAGATGATCAAGCTGGCCCGCCTTGTCGTGCTGGTTCTGCTGTTTGAAACGCTGTTTTTCGTGATGCTGCGGGTCTATGTCCGCTCACTCCGCCGCGAGAGGCTTGAGAAGGCCTGGGACAAGCGTCACCCCGATATGGCCGGCGCGAATCCGCTGCGTGACAGGTTCGTGCGCAGATCCATGGTTGGTTATGACAAATCCTTGAGGTTGCGCCTGTTGTGGTTGGTTTTCATCCTCCCCACATTAGCGATCATGGGGGTCGTCTATTGGATCAACTGGCAGTAAAGGACAGCAGCGGATGTTGCGCTATATCAAGACTTTTCTGGGCATCCTGCTGGCGGTGACGCTGTTTGCCTTTCTGGACTATTCGCTACCCTCGAAAGAGACGGTGCGTATCACCAACACTTATAACCGGCTGACCTCGATCACCTCGTCGAACGCGATCTTCTATGCGTCCGAGGATACGGGAACGGTGGAAAACGCGACCGGTCAGCGCGATGTGCGCTTCATTGATACGGTGCGTGCGAATGGCAAGGTCTATGTTTACCGGAACGAGGATACGGGCTGGATCTGGCCGCCCTATTTCAAATATGACAGCGCCAACCTGCATTCCGAGGCGACGGATCTGAAATCGACCTCGACCGCCCCTGATTGGGTCAGCATTACTTCTTACGGCTGGCGGCTTCCGTGGCTGACTGTTTATCCCAACGCGATTTCGATCAATCCCGTGGCTGGGCCGGATGACAGTCCGCGCAACTGGTCGGCGGTGATTGTCTGTGCCCTGCTGCTGATTCTGTTGCTGACCTTGTGGCGCATGTGGCAGCAGTTCCGCGAACGCACCATCGACCCGGCCGTGGCTCGCGTTGACGAAGCCTGGGACGATGTCGAGGCCAGCGCCGATGCTGCCCGTGACCGTGTTGTCGCCGGGGCGTCGGGCATCACGGGTCGTTTCAGGGGCTGGCTTGGCACATGGAAAGGCAAGCCCCGCAAGTAATCCTTGCGTCAACGGTCTGATGTTAAGCATCTTTTAACAGTTTCGTGGCAGGTTGCGGTAAGCCGGGCTATTACAGCCCAGATTTCCGTATTCGTCGCGGCGGGCACAACGTGAGGCTGACCGCGATCCTGTTTCAAGAGGTGCTTGATGAAATTCTGGACCCTGGTCTGCGCGACCATTCTGTCGGCTGGCCTGACGCAGGCCGCCACCTTTACCGTGCCGGGCACAGCGAATCCCTGGCTTGCGGGAATGCCCGATGGAACCAGGGGGCAGTATTATTCTGCCGATACCGCGCCGGGGCAATCGCCTCTTCAGGTGACAGGGGTGCCGATCCGGGGCGGCGATGCCTATACGTTTTTCGCTTCGGGTCTTGTCGATCAAACTGGCATCAGCTCCCCCCGTTTGTACGGGCCCGATGGTGGCGGTCGTTACCTTTATCACTATGGAATGGAAAATGGCATGTCGAACATCGCGGCATATGCCAATACTCTGCTGGGTGTTTTCCTGTCGGATGACCGTCCTGACCTCACCGGGGCACCGGCCATGCTGCATTTCCGCAATTTGGAACCCCGCAATTATGCTGAACTTTCGCCCATGCTGAAGCAGGTGTTCATGATTGGCAACGGATACAGCGAAACACTGGGTCAGTTCCAAAGGGTTGTTGCGCCGGAAGAGGCGACCCGGCTGTTTCTGGGCGTAATGGATGACATGAACTGGCACAACAATTGGGGGGCGTTCACGGTCGAGGTGAACAACCTGACAGCGCAGCCCCGGCCCGTACCTGTGCCCGGCGCATTGTCCCTGATGGGGCTGGTCATCGGGACGCTTGCGATGGCTGGCCGCCGCCGCCCTGCGTCCTGATCGCGCCCTTCGGCGGTGATTATCCCGCGTCAATCAAGCGGTATTCGGCGGCTTGACTTAGCCTGATCTTGTTGCCAGTCTGACTGACTGGCAATCGTGAAAGGCCACGTTTTCATGTCCATTCCTCAGCAGGGCGGGGGCCCCGTCGAAAGCCGCGATCAGTTGGTCGCCTATATTGCCGCTGGCGAAAAGCCGCGCGAGGACTGGCGTATCGGCACCGAGCACGAGAAATTCGGCTATGACAAGGCGCAAAAGCTGCCGCTGCCCTATGACGGGGCCTGTTCCATCAAGACGATCCTGACCGGGTTGCAGGGTCGTTTCGGCTGGGATCCGGTGTTGGAGCAGGGCAATATCATCGGGTTGCAGCGCGATGGCGCGAATGTCAGCCTGGAACCGGGCGGGCAACTGGAACTGTCGGGTGCCCCGCTTGAGACGATTCACCAGACCTGCGACGAAGTGAATCAGCATCTGGCCGAGGTCAAGGCCATCTCGGATGAATTGGGGGCCGGGTTCATCGGGCTGGGGGCCGCGCCGATCTGGCATCAGGACCAGATGCCGTTCATGCCCAAGGGGCGCTATCGGCTGATGACCGATTACATGGATCGCGTCGGTACCCTGGGCAAGCAGATGATGTACCGGACCTGTACGGTACAGGTGAATCTGGATTTCGGAAACGAGGCTGACATGGTCAAAAAGCTGCGGGTGGCGCTGGCGCTGCAACCGGTGGCGACGGCGCTGTTCGCCAATTCGCCTTTCCTCGACGGCAAGCCGAACGGGATGAAAAGCTGGCGCAGCCATATCTGGCAAAATCTGGATGACGCGCGAACCGGCATGCTGCCCTTTGCCTTCGAGGATGGTTTCGGGTACGAGCGGTGGGTAGACTATGTACTTGATGTTCCGATGTATTTTGTCTATCGTGACGGTCGTTACATTGATGCCCTGGGTCAGTCATTCCGTGATTTTCTGCAAGGACGCCTGCCGGCCCTGCCAGGCGAGGTTCCGACCCTGTCGGATTGGGCTGACCATCTGACAACGGTTTTTCCCGAGGCTCGGGTCAAGAAATTCATCGAGATGCGCGGCGCGGATGGTGGCCCGTGGCGGCGGCTTTGTGCGCTGCCCGCGCTTTGGGTCGGTCTGACCTATGATCAGTCGGCGCTGGATGCCGCCTGGGATCTGGTCAAGGGCTGGGATCATGACACCCGCGAAGGGCTGCGCCTTGCCGCCGGGCGCCACGCCCTTCAGGGTGAGGCGAATGGCATCCGCCTGCACGATCTGGCGCGTCAGGTGGTCGATATTGCTGAAGCCGGGCTGAAATCGCGCGCGCGGCCCGGCGCGGGCGGGTTGGTTCCCGACGAGACGCATTTCTTGAACGCGCTTAGAGAAAGCGTCGATACCGGCAAGGTGCCCGCCGATGAACTGCTGGAGAAATACCACGGCGAGTGGCAGGGCGATCTGTCGCGGGTTTACGCGGAATATTCCTATTGAAACATGGCCCTTCCGCACCGGGCGCACGACAAGGTGACTGCGCGATGTCTTGATTTCGGGCAGCCATCAATGGCAACCGGGCGGAAACAAGGCAGGGACGCAGGATGCGCGCGGACATGATGATTTGGGTTCAACGGCTGGTCGGACTGGCTTTTCTGATTGGTCTTGCGGCGCTTGGGGCGGGCGTCTTTGCCATCGTCCGTCAGGCCGAGGGCGTGCCACCACTGCCGATCTTTGTCGGGCTGGTCTGTGCGATCATGCTGGTTCTGCTGGCCGGGGCCTGTCTGGCGCTGATGTCGATCGCCGTTTCCGCGCGTCAGGCTGCCGAGGCGCTGCAACGGCAGGCGGCGTTGGGCGGGGCGGCTCTGACTGCCCCTGTGGCGACGGCCACAGGACCGTTTTCGGCGACCGGGCTGAAAGAGACCGCGCCCCCGCCGTCAACGGCGCGGCCCTCGGGGCGGATGCTTGTGGCCGAGCGGTAAGTCAGCCTTTCCTGCCGATCCGGGGCTCGGTTCCGGTCAGCAGCCGCGCGATATTTGCGCGGTGGCGGACAAAGATCAGCACCGCCATGAAGGTGCAGACCGGCACCAGTTCGACATGATCGAACAGCCAGGCGGTGACGGGGGCAAGTGCCGCCGCCAGCAGCGCGCTGAGGCTGCTGATGCGGCTGATTGCCGCAACCGCCACCCAAATGCCGCAAGCCGTTATTCCCAACGGCCAGTTCAGCGCGATCAGCGTGCCCAGAAATGTCGCGACGCCCTTGCCACCGCGAAAGCCCAGCCAGACCGGAAAGCAATGGCCCAGAAAGGCCGCCCCCCCGGCCAGCATTGCGGCGGTTTCGCCCCCGAAATGGCGGGCCAGAAATACGGCGATGGCGCCCTTGCCGGAATCCAGCAGCAGCGTGGCCAGCGCGGCGGGCTTGTTGCCGGTGCGCAGTACATTGGTCGCGCCGATATTGCCCGACCCGATCTTGCGCAGATCGCCAAGTCCCAGCAGGCGGGCGATGACCAGACCGAAGGGAACCGAGCCCAGAAGATAGCCCAGAATTGCCGACGGGATCACGCCGCGTCTCCGAAGACGCGTCGGCCCGCGACCCATGTGCCCAGAACCCGGCCCTGCATCCGCGCGCCGTCAAAGGGGGTGTTCCGGGATTTTGACAGCAGGGTAAAGCGGTCCAGCACGAAAGGCGCATCCGGATCCAGCAGGATCAGGTCGGCAGGCGCGCCCGCCGACAGCCGCCCTCCGGGCAGGCGCAGCCGACGCGCGGGGTTCAGCGACATGGCCCGCCACAATTGCGGCAGGGAAAGCCCGCCCTGATGATACAGGCGCAGCGCGGCGGGCAGCAGGGTCTGCAGGCCGACCGCACCGGGGGCGGCGGCCTGGAAGGGCAGACGCTTGGATTCCTCGTCCTGGGGGGTGTGAAAGCTGGCGATCACGTCGATCAGCCCGTCCGCTATTGCCTGAACCATGGCCTGCCGGTCATCCTCGGAGCGCAGCGGCGGGGTAAAGCGGAAAAAGGTGCGATAATCGCCGACGTCAAATTCATTCAGCGTCAGATGGTGGATCGAAATCCCCGCCGTCACATCCAGCCCGGCGTCGCGCGCCCGCCGCAGCGCGGGCAGGGCGGCGGCCACGGTGATCTGGTCGGCATGCCAGCGGCAGCCCGTCATTGTGACCAGTGAAAGGTCGCGGTCCAACCCCATCACCTCAGCCATGGGCGAGACGAAGGGGATGCCGTAAAGCGAAGCGAACTTGCCGCTTGTCGCCGCCGCGCCTCTGGACAGGCCGGCATCCTGCGGGTGGCCCACGATCAGCGCGTCCAGCCCCCGCGCATAGGTCATGCAGCGTTGCAGCAGCCGCGTATCGGTCACAACGCGCACGCCATCGGTAAAGGCGGCTGCGCCGAGATCGGTCAGAAACCCGATTTCGACCATCTCGCGCCCGTCGCGCCCCTTGGTCAGCGCGGCCATGTGGCGGATATTGACTGGCGCATCCGCCGCGCGCCGGGTCACGAATTCCAGCGATTCCGGCGTGTCGATGGGCGGCAGTGTGTCGGGCCGCGCGACGATGGTGGTCACGCCTCCGGCCGCCGCCGCCAATCCGGCGCTGCGAAAGCTTTCCTTGTGCCGCTCGCCCGGTTCGCCGATCTTGACGCCCCAGTCGATCAGGCCGGGGGCCAGTGCCCGCCCGCCGCAGTCGATCACAGCCGCCCCCTCGGGCGAGGCCTCATCCGGGGCGCCGGTCCCCGCAATCCGCCCGTCCCGGACCAGCAAGCTGCCGGGCGCTTCGGTCTGTGCCTCGGGGTCAATCAGGCGGGCGTTCTTGAAAAGAAGGATCATCGGGCTTCCCTGGTCGTTCCGTTCTTGCGGGTGGATCACACCATCACCGCGGCCGCCGCGCGGCCCCGTTCGGCGCGCAGGTTGCGGGCCAGCAGGTCCAGCGCCGCCATCCGCACGGCGACGCCCATTTCCACCTGATCCTGAATGACGCTGCGGTTGATGTCGTCGGCGATGGTGCCGTCAATTTCCACGCCCCGATTCATCGGGCCGGGATGCATGACGATGGCGTCGGGTGCGGCAAGGGCCAGCTTGTCGGCATCCAGCCCCCAACGGTGGTAATATTCGCGCTCGGACGGGATAAAGCCACCATCCATGCGTTCGCGTTGCAGGCGCAGCATCATGACGACATCCGCGCCCTTCAGCCCCTGACGCATATCCTCGAACAGTTCGACGCCCATATCCGCTGCGCCCGGCGGCATCAGTGTCGCGGGGCCGATCAGGCGGATGCGATTTTCCATCTTGCCCAGAAGAATCAGGTTCGATCGCGCGACGCGGCTGTGGGCGATATCGCCACAGATGGCGATGGTCAGGCGTTGCAGCCGCCCCTTGGCGCGGCGGATGGTCAGCGCGTCCAGCAGCGCCTGGGTGGGATGTTCGTGCCGCCCGTCGCCTGCGTTGATCACGGCGCAGTTGACCTTTTCCGCCAGAAGGTTCACCGCGCCCGAATGCGGGTGGCGCACGACCAGCAGGTCGGGCTTCATGGCGTTCAGCGTCAGCGCCGTGTCGATCAGGGTTTCGCCCTTGTTCACGCTGGATTGCGCGACGGCCATGTTCATCACATCCGCCCCCAGCCGCTTGCCCGCCAGTTCGAAACTGGCCTGCGTTCTGGTCGAGTTTTCAAAGAACATGTTGATCATGGTCATTCCTTCCAGCGCGTCGGAATGTTTGATCGTGCGGCGGTTCAGGGCGACGTAATTCCCGGCCAGATCCAGCAGGGTGGTGATCTCGGCCGGGGCAAGGTGATCAATGCCTAGAAGGTGTCGTGCGCGTAAAGACATGGGTGGCCTCCGGCTGGATCGGGTCTGCACTTCTATTGCAGATGGGCGCGGATGCGGCAATGGGGCAGGGTTGACAGTCTGGCGGCTTCCGCGTTTCCTTGCACGGACAGGTTTGTTTTACGATTGCTGCCCTTTGGGCATTTCGTCCAACAGCAGGTAAAGCAAACAACAATGAGCGAATCCGACGATCCGCAGGCAATCGCACAGTTGCTGAAGGCGATTCTTGACCAGAACACCCGGCAGACGGCCCAGATCGTTCAGGCGATCAACATGCAGACGCGGGCGCTGGTTTCCGCGCTGAACCGCCAGACCAGCCTTCTGGCCTTTCAGCAGCTTTCCGACCGGATCCTGGAATTCACCTATGAGGACCGGCTGATCCGGTTCTTTCTGCCCGAGGGTGATTTCGATTTCGTCCAGTCGATCATCCTGCGCAACCGCAGCTTTTACGAAGAGCCGGTGCTGCGCAGCGTCCGGGACAGCGTTGACCTGCGGGGCAAGGTGGTGCTGGATATTGGCGCGAATATCGGCAATCACGCGGTCTATTTCGCGGCGATCTGTGGCGTAGCCCGGTGCATCGCGTTCGAACCGAACCCCGCCCCGGCCGCGATCCTGCGGCGCAATCTGGAACTGAACGGGCTGGACAATGTCGAATTGCGGCAGGTCGCGCTGTCAGACCAGCCCGGCAGCCTGCGCGTCGCGCGCCTGGTGCCGGGGAATATCGGCGCGACCTCGTTCGCGGAATCGGGCGAGGGGGTCATTCCGGCGGTGCGGCTGGACGATCTGGATCCGGGGCGCGTCGATTTCATCAAGCTGGATGTCGAGGGCATGGCAGTCAAGGTGCTGGAGGGCGCGCGCGAAACCATCGCCGCCAGCCGCCCCGGCATCCTGATCGAGCTGTTCCCCGTCGAATACGATCAGGGCGCCGCGATCCTTGGCAATCTGGGCTATCGGCGGGTCAAGGCCATGGCCGGCGACAACCACCTGTTCCTGCCTTTACCGGCCTAGCTTTCCTGCGGTTCGGGCGCTAATGCTCGGCCATGCACTGGATGCGTTACCGCCCTCATGTCGTGGCGACATTGTCGCTGGGTCTGCCGCTGGTTGGCAGCCATCTGGCGCGCGTGGCCATCGGGGTCAGCGATACGGTGATGGTCGGCTGGTACGGAGTGGTGCCGCTGGCGGCGCTGGTGATCGCGACCTCGTTTCTGGTTCTGCTGTTCTTTCTGGGCATGGGCTTTGGCACCGGCGTGATGGGCATGATCGCCACCGCCATCGCGCGCGGCGAACAGCCCGAGGTGCGCCGCGCCGCCCGCATGGCGCTGTGGCTGTCGGGGCTGTTTTCGCTGGCGGTCATGCCGCTGATGCTGTGGTCCGAACCGATCCTTCTGGCGCTGGGGCAGACGACCGAAGTGTCGGCACTGGCGCAGGATTATCTGCGCATCGCCGGCTGGGGTCTGTTGCCGATGCTGGCCGGGCTGACGCTGAATTCCTATCTGGCCGCGCTGGAACGTACGCAGGTCGTCATGTGGGTGACGGTGGCCGGGTTGCCGCTGAACATCGCGCTGAACTGGGTGTTCATCTTTGGCCATCTGGGCGCGCCCGAACTGGGCGTGCAAGGCGCGGCGATCGCCAGCCTGACGGTCCAGACCGTTCAACTGGTCCTGCTGACCGCCTATGCCGAATGGCTGCCGATGGCGCGGCAATATCACCTGTTCCAGCGGTTCTGGCGACCCGACTGGCCCGCCTTTTTCGCCGTTGCCCGCCTGGGCTGGCCCATCGGGCTGACCATGGTGGCCGAGGGCGGGCTGTTCATCTGTTCGAACGTGATGATGGGCTGGATCGGGACACCGCAACTGGCCGCGCACGGGATCGCGCTGCAAATCTCGTCCCTGACCTTCATGGTGCATCTGGGCCTGTCGAACGCCGCCACGGTGCGCATCGGGCAGGCGCGGGGGCGCAACGATGTGCTGTGGATGCGCGATGCAGCGGTCAGCGTGGTCGGCCTGTCGATGGCATTTGCCTGCGTCGCCGTTGCCATCTATCTGCTGTTCGCCCGTCCCATGGTGGGGGCGTTTCTGGACCCTTCGGATCCGCAGGCACCGCAAATAGTGTCGGTCGGGGTCATGCTGCTGATGTATGCCGCGTTGTTTCAGGTCGCTGACGGGTTGCAGGTGACGGCCCTTGGCTTTCTGCGCGGGGTGCAGGACACGCGCGTGCCGATGTGGGCGGCGGGGTTCAGCTATTGGTGCGTGGGCATGCCGGTCGCCTGGGTGCTGGGGTTTGGCCTGGGCCTGGGGCCTGCCGGCCTGTGGATGGGGCTGTGCGCCGGTCTGACGGTGGCGGCGGGCCTGCTGATGCGGCGTTTCTGGCGCGGGCTTCTTCGCGGGGACTGGACCAGCCAGCGCCCGCCGGTCTAACCTGCCCGCGTCACAGCCAGAAGGAAGTCATGATGCGCCCCGTCTTTGTCCAGTTCCGCTGCGAGCCCGGCAAGACCTACGAGGTCGCCGAGGCCATCTATGACCGCGAGGTGGTCAGCGAGCTTTATTCGACCTCGGGCGATTTCGACCTGCTGGCCAAGGTCTATATCCCCGAGGACGAGGATGTCGGCCGCTTTCTGTCGGAACGCCTGTTCGATATTCCGCATATCAGCCGGACACTGACGACCATGACATTCCGGGCGTTCTAAGCAGATATTCGTGGCTTTGCCCACGAATGCCTGCTTAGGCTTGTTTGATTTTGCAGGATTTTTATCCGAAAACCGGTGGCCACTTTTCGGAAATCCTGCTTAGACCCGCAATCGCGGATCAGGCGGGTTGCGCCGCTGTCTCGGCGCGGGGATACAGCCGCCACATGGTCAGGCCGCGCGCCGTATTCAGGACCATCAGCGCCGCCCACAGCCCGTCATTGCCCCAAAGCAGAGGCAGGATCACCACGGCCAGCACATACAGCGTCACCGACTGGAGCATCGCCATCCGCATCTCGCGGGTCAGGGTGGCACCGATGAAGATGCCGTCGAACATCCAGCTTGCGATGCCGATGACCGGGGCCGCGCCCAGCCAGATCAGATAATGGCGCGCCTCGGACCGGACTTCGGGCGCGGTGGTCAGGATGTCGATGATCGCGCCGCCGCCGAACCAGAATACCAGCCCAAGCACCACCGCCCCGCCCAGACCCCATTGCGAGGTCAGGATCGCGGCGCGGCGGACCTGGTCGGGGCGGCGCGCGCCCACCGCTTGCCCGACAAGCGATTCGGCGGCAAAGGCGAAACCGTCCAGTGCGAAGGCGGTGATCGACAGGAACTGCAACAGCACCTGATTGGCCGCCAGCGTCACATCGCCCTGCGCCGCGCCCAGAAACAGGAACGAGGTGAAACTGGCCTGCAACAGGACCGAGCGGATCATGATGTCGCCATTCACCCGCAACAGGCGGTCAAGCTGGTCGCGGGCAAACAGCTTGGCCATGCCGCGCGTGGCGGCGATGGCGGCGCGCAGGGCGTGGCGGGCAAAGAAAAGCCCAAGCGCCAGCCCCGACCATTCCGCGATCAGCGTGGCCCATGCCACCCCCGCGACCCCCATCGACAGGCCCAGAACGAACCACAGATCCAGCACCACGTTCAGCCCGTTCTGCAAGACCTGAAGGGCCAGGACCGCGCGGGTCCGCTCAATCGCGATCAGCCAGCCGGTGATGGCATATAGCGCGATGGTGGCGGGTGCCCCCCAGATACGGATCGTCAGGTATTGGCGGGCCAGCACTTCGACCTCGGGACTGGCGGGGGCAAGGCGGAAGGCCGCCCAGAAGATCGGCAGTTGCATGACGACAAAGGCCAGCCCCGCCGCTGCGCCGATGGTCAGTGCGCGCAGCAGATGCGCGCCGACCTGTGCGCCGTCGCCCGCGCCGTGGCTTTGCGCCACCAGCCCGGATGTGCCCATGCGCAGAAAGCCGAAAATCCAGTAAACCGAGGTCAGGATCACCGCGCCGATGCCAACCGCGCCGATGGGCGCGGGCTGGCCAAGCTGGCCGACCACGCCGGTATCGACCAGCCCCAGCAACGGGACGGTCGCATTCGACAGCACGATAGGCAGCGCGATATTCAGAACCCGCCGGTGGGTCAGCGGTGTCATGCGCGATCAACCCTGCCGCATCAGGAAATGCCCCGTCGCCTGCGCAAACAGCCGCTGGCGGTTATCCTGCCACGCCTCGACCTGAACCGAGGCATAGCGCCGCCCCGACCGGACCACCCGCGCGCGGGCATAGGCGTCGCGCGGCAGGCCGCTGCGCAGGTAATCGACGGTGAAATCGACGGTCTTTGGCAGGCGCGGCAGGCTGCCCGGCAGGTCTATGTCGGGGGCGACCTTTCCGGATTCAAGATCGGCCCACATGTCGGACCAGGCCAGTTCGACAATCGCCGTCACCTCAAGGAAAGCCGCCGTCACCCCCCCGTGGATCGCGGGCAGGATCGGGTTTCCGATCAGCTTGCGGTCGAAGGGAAGGATTGATGTCAGCTCGTCCCCGCGGCGGTCAAAGCGGATGCCGAGCCAGTTCAGATAGGGCACCCCGCCGACCAGCGCCCTCAGGGCGGTGTCGCGGCGGGATTTGATCTGGTCAAGCGGTTCGTTGCGGTCCATCGCTGCCCCCTTACCGTTCAGCCGTGAATGCGCCCGTGGCGCAGGCGACCGGATCGCCCGGTTCCTCGTCCGAGGCGAAGGCGCGCACAAAGGCCACGCTGCGGGTCATGTGATAGCACTCGGCCCGCGCCGTGATTCGCTGGCCCGGCGTCGCCCCCCGCATGTAGTCGATGCGCAGGTCGATGGTCGCGGTCGAACGTGGTGCCGAGGCATGGGTCATCACCGCAGCCCCGCTGCACGTGTCCATCAGCGCCGAGACCACGCCGCCATGGATCACCCCGCTATGCGGATCACCGACCAGATGTTCATCCCAAGGCATCGAGATCGCGGCCTTGCCGTCGCCAAGATCGTCCACCCTCATCTTCAGCGCCTGCGCATGGGGCAGCGCCTCGATAAAGGCGGCGGCGGCCCGGATACGGTCATCGGCGTTCTGTCTTGCGTCATCGGTCATATCGCACGCCCTCTGTTCGGTCAGGCCCAAGGATTAGCCGGGCAGGCGGGGCATGCTCAAGCGCGAACTCTGCCGTTGCGATCTTGTTATTGCTCACGACACGACGAATAAATAGCGGGAACAGTATGTAAGGAGGGAACGCAGATGGCCGACGATCAATTGATCACCTTCAAGGAGATGTGCGCCCGATTCGATGTGACGCCCCGGACGTTACGTTACTATGAGTATATCGAACTTCTCAGTCCGCATAAGGAGGGCAGATCGCGCTTTTATGGTGCGCGGGAAATTGCTCGTATGACACTGATTTTGCGGGGGCGCCGATGGGGATTCTCGCTTGAGGATATTCGCCAATGGCTGTTGCTTTATGACAAGCAGGGAACACTTGAACAGTTTCGTGTATTAATTGATCTTGCAGATCAACAACTTGTAAATCTTGAAGAGCAGATTGCCGACCTGGTTGCCGCGCGTGACGACTTGCAGGCAATGCGCGAATCCACTGCCGAACAATTGAAACAAATGGTATGAAATCAGGGTTCCGTATGGTCGCCTAGCTTACGTAACGTTCTTGTTTGCGTAAACGTCAACTTTTTGTATCGATTCTGTGACTACAGTCCGCTTTTGAGGAGGTATCACGTTTCATGTCCGACGAATTGATGACCATCCGCGAGATGTGCGATACTTACGGCGTCACGCCGCGCACCCTGCGTTTTTACGAAGCGCGAGAATTGATTTTTCCCCAGAGACGGGGACAGCATCGGCTGTATGACCGAAGGGACAGGGCGCGTCTGGTCCTGATTCTGCGCGGGAAGCGCTTCGGTTTCAGCCTTGAACAGATCCGGCAATTGCTGGAACTGTACGAACCTGGGGCGAACCGGACGCAGATCGCGGCCTCCATTGAAATCGCAAAGGAACGACTTTCCGACATGGAGCGTCAGTATTCCGAACTGCATGAGGCGATCGCAGATTTGCGCGCGCAGCTTGTTGAGGCAAAGGAGGCGCTGACAGCCAATTGAAACCACTTATCAGGATAACCAATGCCCATCTACAATCCGCCGGTGAAGGACCTGCAATTCGCCCTTCACGACGTTCTGAACCTGTCGAAATCCGGCCTGCCCGGTCATGACGAACTGGACCGTGATTTCACCGAGGCCGTGCTGGAGGCGGCAGGCAAGCTGAGCAGCGAGGTGCTGGCTCCGCTGAACGTCGTCGGCGATCTTCAGGGATGCCGGCTGGAAAACGGGGTGGTGCGCACGCCGGACGGCTTTGCCGCGGCGTTCGAACAAATGAAAGAGGGCGGCTGGAACGGGTTGGACTGCGACCCCGAATATGGCGGTCAGGGTATGCCCTATGTGATGGGCATGGCCACGGGCGAGATGTTCATATCCGCCAATGTCGCCTTCAACATGTATCAGGGCCTGACCCACGGGGCCTATTCGGCGATTCACGCGCATGGTACCGCCGAACAGAAGGCCACCTATCTGCCAAAGATGGTCAGTTGCGACTGGACCGGCACCATGAACCTGACCGAGCCGCATGCCGGCACCGATCTGGGCATGCTGCGGACGCGTGCGGAACCGCAGGCGGATGGCAGTTATCTGATCACCGGGCAAAAGATATTCATCTCGGCCGGGGATCACGATCTGGCCGAAAACGTCATCCATCTGGTGCTGGCCAAGGCACCGGGCGGGGAAGAGGGAACCAAGGGCATCTCGCTGTTCATCGTGCCCAAGTTTGTGGTGAACGAGGATGGCTCTCTGGGGGACCGCAACGCGGTTTCGGTCGGCAATCTGGAACACAAGATGGGCATTCACGGCAATGCCACCTGCGTAATGAATTATGACGGCGCGAAGGGGTGGTTGCTGGGCGATCTGCACAAGGGCATGCGCGCCATGTTCACCATGATGAACGAGGCGCGGATCGGCGTCGGCCTGCAAGGCTATGCCATTGCCGAGGCGGCCTATCAGAACGCCGCCGTCTATGCGAAAGACCGGTTGCAGGGCCGTGCCGTCACCGGCGCGGAAAACCCCTCGGGGCCGGCCGATCCGCTGATCGTGCATCCCGACATCCGTCGCAGCCTGATGACGCAGAAGTCGTTTCTGGAAGGTGCGCGGATGCTGGTCATGTGGGGGGCGCATCTGATCGACAAGTCACATCACGGCGATGCCGGGGCCGAGGCGCTGATTTCGCTGTTGACGCCGGTGATCAAGGGGGTGCTGACCGACCGGGGCTTTGACACTGCGGTCATGGCCCAGCAGGTCTTTGGCGGCCACGGCTATATTGAGGAACATGGCATGAGCCAGTTCGTCCGCGATGCCCGGATCGCCATGATCTATGAGGGGGCGAATGGCGTGCAGGCGCTGGACCTGGTCGCCCGCAAGCTTCCGCAGGACGCGGGCAAGCCGATGACGGCGTTTTTCGGCGCAATCCGTGCCTTTGCCGCCGAACATGCCGGGGACGAGGCGATGAACGCCGATTTCCTGACCCCGCTGAAAGCTGCGTCAAAGGATTTGCAGGCCGCGGCGATGTATTTCGTCGAAAATGGCGCGAAAAAGCCGAATGACGCGCTGGCCGGATCCTATGACTTCATGCATCTGTTCGGCGAGGTCGCACTTGGCTTCATGTGGGCGCAGATGGCGGCAGCAGCGCGGGTCGGGCTGGCGACAGGGGGCGATGCAGCCTTTTTTGATGCCAAGCTTGCAACCGGGCGGTTTTATATGAAGCGGCAATTGCCGATAACGGCCACCTATCTGGCGCGGATCCGGTCTGGTGCGGAACCGATCATGGCCCTGCCTGCCGAGGCGTTCTGACCCGGCCCGTCCAAGCCCGCACCCGTCACAGCCCCGCAAGGGCGCGGGGCAGGGCCCCGGCAAGGATCTTCAGCTCCTGCGCGGGGGCGCAACTGATGCGGATGCAACGATCTTGCGGCGCAACGCCGGGCATGCGCACGAAAACGCCATGCCCGGCCAGCGCCGCGACCAGCCGCCGGGCAAAGGCTCCGTCACGGCCGGTATCGACGGCGACGAAATTCGTGGCCGATGGCAACGCGGTCATGCCATTCGCGGCGGCAATGTCGGCGATGCGGTCACGGGCCGCTGCCACCTGCCGACGGGTCTGATCCAGCCAGCCCTGATCGGCCAGCGCCGCCAGCGCGCCGATTTGCGCCACCCGGTTGACACCGAAATGATTGCGCACCCGGTCAAACCCGGCAATCAGCGCAGAATGCCCGACCGCATAGCCGATCCGTGCCCCGGCCATTCCGTAGGCCTTGGAAAACGTGTGCATCCGGATGACGCGCGGGTCATCTGCGGCGATCTGCGGCAAAGCCTCGGGCGGGGCAAATTCGGCATAGGCCTGATCCAGCACCAGCAGGCAGTCATCGGGCAGATCGTCCAGCATCGCCCGGATCGTACTGCCGGGGTGCCAGCTTCCCATCGGGTTATCGGGGTTGGCCAGATAGACCAGCCGTGCGCCGACCTGCCGCGCCCTGGCGGTCAGCGCGGCGGGATCCTCGGCATCGTTGCGATAAGGCACCTTGTGCAGCGCGCCACCAAAGCCCGTCACATGGAAATTGAAGGTCGGGTAAGCGCCGTCCGAGGTCACGACCGCATCGCCCGGCGCGATCATCAGCCTTACCAGCAGCCCCAGCAGCCCGTCGATCCCTTCGCCCACCGTCACCTGTTCCGGTGCAACGGACAGATGCGCGGCCAGCGCCCGAATCAGATCGTGGCTGGTTGGATCGCCATATTTCCAGATTTCGGGCACCGAATCCCGCATTGCGCGGATTGCCGCCGGAGAAGGGCCGAAACCGTTCTCGTTCGCGCCGATTCTTGCCGAGAACGGGGTACCGCGCTGGCGTTCCAGCGTTTCAGGCCCCACAAAGGGGACCGTGGCGGGTAAAGTCGCTGGAATCGGGGCAAAAGTCGGTGGTTTCATAAGGCAAATCATTGCCGGAATCCCGACGCCCTGCAAGCGCCCACACCCGCCCTCCGCGCTGTTGCGTCGCATTGATGCGACTTGTCGCATCATGGCATCAGGGCGGTGGTTCGCGCAGGAATCCGGGGATGCAAGGCCCCGGTTTGTCAGATTGCTGCAATTCCTGCGCAGAAACTTTTCGCGGGCCTGCGGGTTGTTTCCCTGTACGCCTTTACGGCCATAGCGGTCCCGTTTCGCGCATTGCGGCGATGTGACCCCAAAAAAATCGTACCAAGTGAGGTTTAGCGATGAAATATGCGATTCCCCTGTCGTTCTCGATTCTGTCGGCGGCGACCGGACTGGTGGCTCTGCCCGCCTTTGCCGGCCCGACCTATGAAAGCGCATCGGGTGGAACCTTCAGCTTCTACGGGCAGTTCAGCCCTTCTTATGCCTATTTCGACGATGGCGATGACAGCCAGGGCAAGGGAGCGGACAATGCCAAGTCGAATTCGCGTGTCGGCTTCAATATCACCCAGCCCTTTGATGCGTTCGAGCTGAATTTCAAATTCGAGACCGCGATTGGCTTTCGTGCGACCGATTCCATCAGCCAGTATTACACGCCCGACGGTTATCACTGGAACCGCGAAAAGCTGCGCCATGTGGATCTGTCGCTGAAGACGCCAAATTTCGGGACGTTCTATATTGGTCAGGGCAGTCAGGCCTCGGATGGGGTCGGCAATATCGACAATTCCGGCACGACGGTGGCAGGGGATGTCGCGATCGGTGATGTGGCGGGCGGATATTATCTGCGCCGCGATGATGGCGTGCTGAGCGATATTACCGTGGGTGACGCCTTCAATAACTATGATGGCAGCCGTCGGGGGCGCATCCGCTATGACTCGCCCGCGTTTTACGGCGTTTCGCTGCGCACCAGTTGGGGTCGCAACATCCTGAACAGCGACGATGGCGACGATTACGCCGATATCGCGCTGCATTATGAGGGCGAGTTCGGCAATGGCATCCAGGTCGAGGGCGGCGCAGGCTACAGCTATCGCGACCGCAAGGACGGCCGCGACGACCGCAAGGATGCCTTTGCCTCGGGCTGGGTCACGCTGCCTCAGGGTTTCAACTTTGGTGTCGCGTTCGGCAACCGCGTCGATGGCGGGCCGGGCGGATCCTATTGGGCGGTCAAGGGCGGCTATATTGCCAACTGGACCCAATGGGGTTCGACTGCCATGTCCGTCAATTACTATAAAAGCGAAGACATGGTCAGCAAGGGCGACGAGGGGAAAAGCTGGGGTGTCGAAGTGGTCCAGAATATCGAGCGCGCCAGCCTCGATCTGTATGCGGGCTATCGTCATTATGAATATGACGACGATGTCACCAGCTATAAGGACGGCAAGTCCTATCTGATCGGCGCGCGCTGGAAATTCTGATCGCGCCAGAAAAAAAGGGGGGGGGCGCCTGCGCGCCCCCCCCGATTATTTCTGCTGCCCGAATGTCAGATCGACAGGCAGACATATTTCATTTCAAGAAAATCGTCGATGCCGTGGCGGCTGCCTTCGCGACCAAGGCCCGATTGCTTGATGCCGCCAAAAGGCGCAACCTCGGTCGAGATGATGCCCGTGTTCACACCCACGATGCCGTATTCCAACCCCTCCTGCACGCGGGTGATCCGCCCCACGTCGCGGGCATAGAAATACGAGGCCAGCCCGAAAATCGTGGCATTGGCCTTTTCGATCACCTCTTCCTCGGTTTCGAAGCGGAACAGCGGGGCCAGCGGGCCAAAGGTTTCCTCGGTGGCGACCTTCATGCCGTCGGTCACGCCCGTCACGATGGTCGGCTTGTAGAACAACCCGCCCATCCTTTCGCCTCCGGTCAGCAATGCGCCGCCATGATCCAGCACGTCGCGGACATGTTCCTCGACCTTTTCGACGGCGCTGGCGCTGATCAGCGGGCCGGTGGTCACGCCGTCTTCCAGCCCGTCGCCGACCCGCAGCCCGTCCACCGCCGCCGCCAGCCTGCGCGCAAATTCGTCATAGACGCCGGATTGTACGTAAATACGGTTGGCGCAGACACAGGTTTGCCCGTTATTGCGGAATTTCGACGCCATTGCCCCCTCGACCGCGGCATCCAGATCGGCATCGTCAAAGACGATGAAGGGCGCGTTTCCGCCCAGTTCCATGGAACATTTCAACACCTGATCGGCGGCCTGACGCAGCAGGATGCGACCGACTTCGGTACTGCCGGTGAAGGTCAGCTTGCGGATCTGCGGGTTCTCGCAAAATTCCTTGCCGATGTCCGAGGATCGCGACGAAGTGACGACCGACAGGATACCCTTGGGCAGCCCGGCGCGTTCGCCCAGAACCGCCATGGTCAGCGCCGAAAGCGGCGTTTCGGCGGCGGGCCGGGCGACAAAACCGCAGCCCACGGCCAGCGCGGGCGCGGCCTTGCGGGCGATCATGGCATTGGGGAAATTCCACGGCGTGATCGAGGCGACCACGCCGATCGGCTGGCGGATCACCGACAGGCGCTTGTCGGGCAGGTGGCCGGGGATGGTTTCGCCATAGACACGCTTGGCCTCTTCCCCGAACCATTCGATAAAGCTGGCACCATAGGCGATTTCGCCGCTGGCCTCGGGCAGGGGCTTGCCCATCTCGGCGGTCAGGATGCGGGCCAGATCGTCCTGGTTCTCGATCATCAGGTCGTGCCAGCGGCGCATGACCTGCGCGCGTTCCTTGGCGGTGCGCGCGGCCCATCCCTTCATCGCCGTGGCAGCGGCGTCGATGGCGCGGGCCACTTCGGCGCGGGACAGATCGGCGACCTTCGCGATCACGTCGCCACGTGCGGGGTTGATGACATCGAAGGTCGCGCCATCCGCCGCATCGACCCATTCTCCGCCAAGAAAGGCACGGGTTTCCAGCAGCGAGGGATCGCGCAATAAAGTCCTGAGATCGGTGGAATGCTTGGTCATGGCGGCCTCTGGGTAAAATATCTGCCAAAGATTGACCACGACCGCTGATATTTGTCAAAGACCTGTGCAAACCCCGCGATATAGGCGATAATGCCTATGCCGGTATCGCCGTGGTCCGACCGGGGCATTTGGTCGCAGAGCGGCGTTTTCCGCCAGTCCGAAGGGCGGATTTCGCAGGCAGGGGCGGGTTTGCGCCTAACGGAGCCGCGATCCGGCAGATCATTCACAACTGCCGGGCTTTCGGCTATAATCACCCTCGAACGGAACCTGTGCCCTTGTGGTCGGGTTATAGGATATCGCCTTGTATTTCCCTCTTGGCGATCTCTGGGGCGGTACGCTTGTCGTGCCGCCCTTTCTCATGTTCGGCCCGTCGGCCTGTAATAGCCATAATCGTAAGCCGGAAAGAAATGACGCGAGGCATAGAGCCGTTCGGCCGCCTGATTGCCTTTCAGAACCTGCAACCAGATTGGCCGGTCCTGACGGTCGGATATGGCCAAAAGGCTGTCCAGAAACTGCCCCGCGATTCCCCGCCCGCGACAATCCGGGTCAACCAGCATGTTCATCAGCCCGTCCGCCTTGTGGTTCGGTGCGATCAGGGCCTAATCTGCCGGAGCTTCATGTCTGTTGGCGACAAGGTCTGCGTCGAAGACCCTTGTTAGCGGCTATCATCCCGAGCGTGCTGTCCAGACCGGGATCGGGCCGGTCACGGTCAAGGTGCCGAAGGTGCGGGCGAAGGACGGCAAGCCCGTGACGTTCCGCTCGGCGCTGGTGCCGCCCTATGTCCGGAAGGCGAGGTCCATCGCGGCGGCACTGCCCTGGCTGTACCTGAAGGGCATCTCGACCGGAGAGATGGGCTCGGCGCTGAAAGCCCTTCTCGGAGCTGAGCCACCGGGTTCTCGGCCGGGACGATCTCTCGCCTGAAGGGGCAATGGGCGGCGGAATACGATGACTGGCGCAAAGCCGATCTGAGGGTCGTGTCTCGGAGGTGGTAGAAATTGTCTGGCGGCGTAATCTCCGGGTGAACTGACACCCACCCAACCGGCGGCAGCAACCGCCAGGGATATCACGGCTTGAACCAGATTACCGATAAATCCAGCTTTGCGCTACTGTCCCATGAGGCCGTGTTCGACCCGATTGAGGAGCGGCTGCGAGCCAGCGTCCGTGCGACCATCGAGGCGGTGTTCGAGGAGGAGCTCGGCGACTTTCTCGGCCGTCTTCGCTACGACCGGGGC
>NZ_JBKEBL010000332.1:0-1929 GCF_047973135.1 Paracoccus sp. (in: a-proteobacteria) | reverse complement strand
TCCCGCGCGGCTTTCAATGCGAGTCCCGGCAATCCGCGAATCTTCAAATGATCCCCAACTTCGTTAAGCAGTATACCGGGAAAGAACTAACAGATGCCCACCCTCCGCGAAACCATCCTGACCGCGCTGCACGCGCGTCTTTCATCGCTGCCCACCACCACCTCCCTACGCGGCGACGCCCTGCCCGAACGCGTGCCGCCCGACGGCCTCCTGATCCTGCGCGACGGCGACCCAGGCGAACCTGAGGTGACGCTGTCGCCAGTCGCCTACCACTACCAGCACCGCGCCGAGATCGAGGCGGTCATTCAGGGCTTTGACCGTGGCGCCGCCTTCGACGCCCTATGTGCCAGCATCGGCACCGTGATCGCCGCCGACCGAACGCTGGGAGGGCTTTGCGACTGGGTCGAAGCGGAAGCGCCGCGCCCGGTCGATCTTCCGGTCGAGGGCGCGGCCAGCCTCAAGGCGGCGGTCATTCCTGTGATCCTGCACTACACGACAACCGACCCGCTGGCGTGACCGCCGATCAGCAGGTGCCGTAATAATTGCCCGAGAAGCGGCAATATTCGCGCGCGGTGCCACTGGCGATCATCGTCGCCGCGATGTCGCGACCGTCCGGCAGCCAGCATTGCCCGACGATGCGCCCGTAGCGGTCGACATCGCGCATCCGGCATTGGACGGTACGTCCAGATACGAGGCCTGCGAGTTGCGCCGTCGCCGCTGACCCTCCGGCATTTCCGATCTCCGGCGCGTCGAGCCCCCAGACCCGGATGCGGGTGCGTTGGCCGCTGACCCAGAACGTGTCGCCATCGGCAACCCGCGTCACCTGACCGGCAAAATCGAACCGTGATGGCGTCGCGGGTGCCGCGACCTCGGTCGGCACGCATCCCGTCAGAACCACCGCAGTGATAACCGAGGCGGCGGCCCGCCCTCCTAGCAGCCAACCGGCGGCTCGCCGCAATCCCAAACCCACTTTCGCACCCCTCACGACCAGCATCCCAACACCTGCCCATTCTGCGGGACGTGGCCAGAACCAGCAACAGCGCGCCCCACACATCCTCAACTTGACACCGACCGAAAGGATTTTTCATGGCACGAGCCCAGGGGGCGCGGGCGCAGATGGCGCTTGCGTTCGAGACCGTTTATGGCACGCCGCCCGCGGGCGGTTTCACGAAGATGCCCTTTGCCAGCACCACGCTCGGGGCGGAACAGCCGCTGCTGAACTCGGAACTCTTGGGCTATGGCCGCGATCCGCTGGCGCCGATCAAGGATGCGGTGACCGCCGATGGCGATGTCGTCGTGCCGATCGATGCAGAGGCGTTCGGCTTCTGGCTGAAGGCAGCCTTCGGGGAACCAGTGACGACCGGCACCGGGCCTTGGACGCATGAGTTCCGCTCGGGGGCCTGGACGCTACCCAGCCTCTCCATCGAGACCGGCATGCCGGAGGTGCCGCGCTATGCGATCTATTCCGGATGCGTGCTGGACCAGCTCAGCTGGCAGATGCAGCGCTCGGGTCTGTTGACCGCGACCGCGCGGCTGGTCGCGCAGGGCGAGACCATCGGCACCATCAGCAGCGCTGGCACGCCCGCCCCCATTGATCTGAAGCGCTTCGGGCATTTCAACGGATCGATCACCCGAAACGGCGCGGCGCTCGGCAATGTCGTCTCGGCCCAGATCGCCTATGCCAATAATCTCGACCGGATCGAGACCATCCGCGCCTCGGGCCGCATCGATGGCGCTGCTCCCTCGATTGCCGCGCTGACCGGCTCCATCGAGGTGCGGTTCTCGGACAGCACACTGGTAGCACAGGCCCTTGATGGCGATCCTTGTGCGCTGGCGTTTTACTATGCCCTGCCCTCGGGCGAAAGCTTCACCTTCACCGTGCATGCCGTCTACCTGCCGCGCCCACGGCTCGAAATATCCGGACCACAG
>NZ_JBKEBL010000061.1:0-1851 GCF_047973135.1 Paracoccus sp. (in: a-proteobacteria) | reverse complement strand
GTGAACCTCTTTCACGACCAGATCGGGCAAATTTGCCATGACATGCTTGTAGTCATCCTCTTTCCACAGGGTCCAGGTCTGGACGTTGTTCAGCAGGGGTTCCTCGCCCAGATAAAAGCGCACCATCTCGGGGACGAAGGTATAGATCGCCTTGTCATCCGCCACGCCCGCACCGGGCGCGGAACAGATCGTGACCCCGCCGGAACGATAGACATCCATCAGCCCCGGCACGCCCAGCATCGAATCGGGGCGGAAGCACAGCGGGTCAAGGAACGGGTCGTCGATACGGCGATAGATGACATCGACGCGTTTCGGTCCCTGCGTGGTTCGCATATAGACAAATTCGCCGTCCACGAACAAATCCTGCCCTTCCAGCAGCTCGACGCCCATCAGGTTCGCAAGGAAACTGTGTTCGTAATAGGCGCTGTTGAAATGGCCCGGCGTCAGGATCGCGCAGGTCGGCCGGTCGGAACATTTCGGCGGCGCGACCGATTCCAGCGTGCGGCGCAGCAATTCGGGATACTGGTCCACCGGCTCGATCCGGTTCTCGCGAAAAAGCTGCGGGAACATGCGCATCATGATTTCCCGGTTTTCCAGCATGTAGCTGACGCCGGACGGGGTGCGGCAGTTATCTTCGAGCACGAAGAATTCGTCCTTGGCGGTGCGCACCAGATCGATGCCGATGATATGCGAATAGACGCCTCGCGGAGGCACCACGCCCACCACGGCCTTTTCATAGGCCTCGTTCTGATAGACCAGCCGACCGGGAATGCGGCCCGCCCGGATGATCTCGGCCCGGCCATAGACGTCGCGCAGAAAGGCGTTCAGCGCGCGGGCGCGTTGCTTGATGCCGCGTTCCAGCTTGCGCCATTCGGATTGTTCGAAGACGCGCGGCATCATGTCGAAGGGGATCAGCCGGTCGGGATCGCCGCCCTCGCCATAAACGGCGAAGGTGATGCCGATGCGCCGGAACAGCGCTTCGGCCTCGGCCTGCTTCATCTGACGGAAATCTGTCGGCATGGCATCCACCCAGTTACGCAGCCGCGCATAGGGTTCCCGGACTTCCTTGCCTTCAAACATCTCGTTGTAATAGGTCATTTTCCCCCCATGCCCGGACGGTGCCTCTTGCAAGCCGATCTTACGCCGATGATTAGGACACGCCATGGCGAAGTCCACAGCAGAACAGCAGGAAATTCACAAAAGTTCATCAGTTCGGGCGCCGGGCAGGCGGTATCGCGCCCGCTCGTGCCGGGGATTTGGGCAGTCGCGGGTCCGTAAGGGCGGCCACAGGGTGACACCGCCAACCGGAACGAAAGCGCTCTGGCCTTGAAACCGCGGCACAGGTCGGCCAAGGTCACGGTGGCCTTGTGCCAATTTGAAAAATTCCCTTTCCATATGCTTCATATGCGCCGCGTCATCGCCCCTGACCCACGAAAGCCGTACCCGGCATGGGGGCCGATTCAGCTATCCCTGCGGCCCTGCCCACGCATTTGCGTGTTTGCCCTGTAACAGGGGGGCCGCCGGTTCCATGCGCCTTTCGCGTCCGCAGCCCGAGAGTGCGGGTTCACGGCCGAAATCCTGAGCTATTCCCCGCAGCCTGGCCTTGAAGAATGGCTGACGGGGCAGATCCCCGATGCGTTTCCGCACATTGAAATAGTGAAAATGCTGCGAAAGCGCGGTGCCGGTTACGGGCTGGTAATCTTTTGGCGCTAGCGTCGCCGTCAGGTTTCCGTAATCCGGGGGATGTCAATGGAACTGATCGTCGCCGACCGGGATGCCCGCGTGGTGGTCACGGTGTGCGAAAAACGGATCGATGCCGCAATCGCGACACGGTTCAAGGACAGGATGCGC
>NZ_JBKEBL010000270.1:0-16124 GCF_047973135.1 Paracoccus sp. (in: a-proteobacteria) | reverse complement strand
CTTTTCATCGACACCAACATGCGCCAGACCGAACGCGGCGTGATCATCGATTTCGGCGACGGGGACAGCCTGTTCCTTGCCGGGCGCGACCTGACCTCGGAAAGCATCGCGTCGGATATTGTGCTGGTCTGACGTCGTCCGGCGGTCAGATCGAAAACGACGTCCCGCAGCCGCAGCTTGAGGTGGCGTTGGGATTGTCGATCACGAAACGGGCGCCGATCAGTTCATCGGCAAAGTCGATGACGGCGCCCGTCAGAAAGGGCAGCGAGACCGGGTCAACGACCACGCGCTGCCCGCCGCTTTCCAGAATCAGGTCGTCGGCTTCGGCCCTGTCCAGCCGGATATCGTACTGAAAGCCCGAACAGCCGCCGCCCGCAACGGCGACGCGCAGGGGCTGCGCCTCGGCCCCGGCATTGATCTGAGCCAGTCGGGCAAAGGCGCGATCGGTCACTTTCGGAGGCAAGTTCATGCGGTGTTCCCGTTTTCGTCCGTGCCGTCAGAATATAGGCTCGGTGCGCATGCCTCGCAAGGACAGTCCATGAATGCGCCCTATGCCTGCCTTCCCGATGACAGTCGCGGACGGCTTTACACCGAAAACCTGTCAACCTTCCGTTCGCCCTGGCAGCGGGATCGCGACCGCATCATCCATTCCTCGGCCTTTCGTCGGCTGAAGCACAAGACCCAGGTTTTCGTCGAACAAGAGGGCGAGGATTATCGCGGCGACTATTTTCGCACCCGCCTGACTCACACGATCGAGGTGGCTCAGGTCGCGCGGACCATTGCGGGGGCACTTGGGCTGAACACCGATCTGGCCGAAACCGTGGCCCTGGCGCATGATCTGGGCCACCCGCCCTTTGGCCATACGGGCGAGGATGCGCTGGCCGTATTGATGGAACCTTATGGCGGCTTCGATCACAACGCGCAGGCGCTGCGCATCGTGACGCGGCTGGAACGGCATTACGCCGATTTCGACGGTCTGAACCTGACATGGGAGGCGCTTGAGGGAATCGCCAAGCATAACGGTCCGGTGCTGGACGGGGATGCGGGGGCGGGGGCCCCGCTGCCCTATGCGCTGGCCGAGGTGAACACGCTGTGGGATCTGGAACTGCACAGCAATGCCAGCGCCGAGGCGCAGGTTGCCGCTGTCGCCGACGATGTCGCCTATAACCATCACGACCTGCATGACGGGCTGCGCGCCGGACTGTTCACCGAGGACGATCTGGCCGAACTGCCCGTCATCGGCCCCGCCTTTGCCGATGTGGACCGGCTGTATCCCGGACTCGACCACATGCGCCGTCGGCACGAGGCGCTGCGCCGGGTCTTTGGCGTCATGGTCGAGGATGTGATCGCCGTGGCGCAGAACCGGCTGACCGGATTGCAACCACAATCGGCGCAGGAAATCCGCGATATGGATGGCCCGATCATCCGCTTTTCCAAGCCGCTTTACCAGAATCTCAAGGCGATCAAGTCCTTTCTGTTCGCCCGCATGTACCGCGCGCCGTCGGTCGTGGTGGAACGGGCCAGCGTGACGGAAATCCTGAACCAGATGTTCCCGCTGTTCCTGAACGAACCGGCGCTGTTACCCGGCGGCTGGGGCCGTGCGGCGATGGGGGCAGGGGATGAAACGCTGCGGGCGCGGATCGTTCTGGACTATGTGGCGGGGATGACCGACCGCTATGCCATATCCGAACATCAGCGGTTGATCGGGGCTCAGCCGCAATCCAGCGTATAGCTGTTGAAGCTGCGATCAAGATAATTGATCTGTTCGGGGCGATAGAGGTCCGATCCCGGCGGCACAACGTAAAGCCGCGCCAGCCGGTCGGGGTTGCGCGTCGCCCCGGCGCGCGGCCATGACCGTTCGACGCTGGCGAAGGTCCGCGTATGGCACAGCGCGCGCGGACCCGCATCGACCACCTTCATCGAGCCGTCATCCTCGATCAGCCTGACCGAGTGCCCGCCGCGCCGGTTGATGCCGATCAGGCGAAATTCCAGCGGTTCGTCCATCTGGAACCAGTCAGTCAGGTCGCCGAACAGCCGATCCTCGCCCTGCCATGTCCGGCCAAAGGCGAAACGCAGCAGCCAGCTTCCCGGGGGTACCAGCAGGCGGAAATGCTCGCCGCCCCGGATATAGCCGGCCATGACCGGCGTTCCGGTCGCGGGTTCGGTCAGGAACACCACGTAATCCTTGCCCGGCATGGTGCGGACCTGCAACGGCATGGTGGCGGGCAGGCCGCTGCGGTTCCACAGGATCCCGGCGCGCGGGCGTTCGGTTGGATCCTGGGCAAGGGCGGGCAGGGACAGGCACAGCAACAGGGCAAGGGCGAGGCGGCTCATCGGGGTCTCCTATTGCGGTCACTATAGCACCGCTGCCGGGAAATGTGGCGGGGGATCCGCAGCTTTCCGCCTTGCCGCGATATGTTGACGCGGAAGCATCGCTTGTTTTCGCGGGCTTTCCGCGTTATTCCCGTAGGTACATATCGTGTCCGGAGGTCATATGCGTATATCCGTGTTCACCGCTTTCCTGTTGATGTCACCTCTGCCCGCCGCCGCCGATGAGGTGGTGGTCTTTGCGGCTGCCTCGCTGAAGAACGCGATGGATCAGGTTGCCGCCGATTTTTCCGCAGCGACGGGGCATGAAGTCACCGTTTCCTATGCCGGTTCGGGCAATCTGGCCCGGCAGATCATTCAGGGTGCGCCCGCCGATCTTTTCGTTTCCGCCAATACGCAATGGATGGACGAGGTCGAAAAGGCCGGGCTGCTGGCCGATGATGCGCGTGCCGATCTGTTGGGCAATACGCTGGTTCTGATCGCCCATGGCAAGGATGCCGCGCCGGTTGAAATCGGCACCGGCACCGATCTGGCCGGGATACTGAATGGCGGCAAGCTGGCCATGGCGTTGGTCGATTCCGTTCCGGCGGGCCAGTACGGCAAGGCGGCGCTGGAAAATCTGGGGCTGTGGGACGGTGTTGCCACCGATGTCGCGCAGGCTGACAATGTGCGGGCGGCGCTGGCTCTGGTTTCGACGGGCGAGGCGCCGTTCGGCATCGTCTATGCCACCGATGCGGTGGCCGATGACAATGTGACCGTGGTCGGCGCTTTCCCCGCCGCAAGCTATCCGCCGATCATCTATCCTGCCGCGCTGCTGGCCGAATCCGCCGATCAGGGCGACCGCGATTTCTATGACGCTCTGTTTCAGGAACCTGCGGCACAGGCTTTCGCTGCGCAGGGCTTTACGGTGCTGAACCAGCCTGAATGAGCGGCTGGCTGACCCCCGAGGCGTGGCAGGCCGTCGCGCTGTCGTTGCGCGTGTCGGTCGTCGCGGTGCTGGTCAGCCTGCCCTTTGGCCTGTTGATTGCCTATGCGCTGGCGCGCTGGCGCTTTCCGGGGCATGGGCTGCTGAATGGCATCGTGCATTTGCCGCTGGTTCTGCCGCCGGTTGTGACCGGCTACCTGCTGCTGCTGACCTTCGGGCGGCGCGGGCTGATCGGCGGGTTCCTGGACCAGTTCGGGATCGTTTTCGCCTTTCGCTGGACAGGCGCGGCGCTGGCCGCCGCGATCATGGCTTTTCCGCTGATGGTGCGCGCCATCCGGCTGGCTGTCGAGGCCGTCGATCCCAAGCTGGAACAGGCCGCCGCGACGCTTGGCGCATCCCGGACATGGGTGTTTCTGACCGTCACCCTGCCGCTGATCCTGCCCGGCATTCTGGCGGGGATGGTGCTGGCCTTTGCCAAGGCGATGGGTGAATTTGGCGCGACGATCACCTTTGTGTCGAACATTCCCGGCCAGACCCAGACGCTGCCCTCGGCGATCTATGCCTTTCTTCAGGTGCCGGGGGGCGAGGCCGCTGCCGCGCGGCTGGTGCTGATCGCGGTGGCCATCGCGATGATCGCGCTGGTGCTGTCGGAATGGCTGGCGCGCGCCGTCGCCCGGCGGATCGCAGGCGGCTGATGCTGTCGGTCACGATTCGCCACCGCTTTCCGGGCTTTGAACTGGATGCCGCATTCGAGGCCCCCGCCGGGGTGACGGCACTGTTCGGGCATTCTGGCTCCGGCAAGACGACCGTGGTTAACGCGGTCGCGGGATTGCTGCGTCCCGATCATGGCAGGATTCAGGTGGACGGGCTGGTCATGTCGGACAGCGGCACCGGGCGGTTTCTGCCGCCGCATCGGCGCGGTGTCGGCTATGTCTTTCAGGAGGCGCGGCTTTTTCCGCATCTGACGGTACGGCAGAACCTGCTTTATGGCCGGTGGGTCTCGGGGCGGCGCGGTGTCGATCCGGGCCGCGTGATCGAGATGCTGGGCATCGGCCCGCTGCTGACCCGCCGTCCCGGCGCGCTGTCGGGGGGCGAAAAGCAGCGCGTCGCGTTGGGCCGCGCGCTGCTGTCCGATCCGCGCCTGCTGTTGATGGATGAGCCTCTGGCGGCGCTGGATCAGGCCCGCAAGGCCGAGATCCTGCCCTATCTGGAACGGTTGCGCGATGAAACCCGGTTGCCGATCCTGTATGTCAGCCATTCCGCCGATGAGGTCGCCCGCCTGGCCACAACGCTTGTTCTGCTGCGTGACGGGCGCAGCGTCGCGGCGGGACCGGCGGCACAGATCCTGTCAGACCCTCAGGTCGCGCCGGTCATGGGCCTGCACGAGGCGGGCGCGATCCTGTCGGCGCAGGTCGAGATGGCTGACGATGACGGCCTGACGCAGGTGGTGACGGCGGCGGGGCCGCTTTGGGTGCCGCGTCTCGATACCCGGCCGGGCGCGCATCTGCGGCTGCGCATTCTGGCGCAGGATGTGATGATCGCGCTGGACCGTCCGGTGGGGATTTCGGCGCTGAACGTGCTGCCCGCCGTGGTGCGCGACCTGACGCCCGCCGAGACCGGGGTGCTGGTGCGTCTGGATGCGGCGGGCGCGGTGCTGCTGGCGCGGATCACCCGGCGCTCGGCCGCGGCGCTGGCCCTGGCACCGGGGCGGCGGGTGCATGCGGTGCTGAAAACCGTCTCGGTTGCGCCGCGCAATATCGGCGCGATGCCGGATGAGTTTTTGACATTGCCCCCGAATCAGACCCATCATGAGGTCATTTGATGAAAACCCATGGTGGCTGCGATGATGAAACGTTACCTGATACGTCCGGTTTCCTCCAGCGTTGGCGCCGAGGCCGGGCCCGCTGGTCTTGACCATCTGGAAAGCAACGAAAATGCCCAGCAGGTCAAGGACCAGGCCGCCAGCGGCCAGCGGATCATGCACATGTCGCCCCAGGATGCCGAGGCGCTGGCTGCCGAACATCCCGAACTGATCGTCGAAGAAGACAAGCCGCTGCAAATGTTCGGCATGCCCGATCTGGCATTCGCGACGGCAGCCACGGATGGCCGGACATGGGAGGTCACGGTGACATCCAGCGAGGGCGAACCCATCCCCGGCTGCACGATCTTTGCCAGCGGCCCGAATGCCACCTTTCGGGGCGAGACCGACGCCTCGGGCAAGGCCAGGTTGCAGGTTGAACCCGACCGGGTCGAACGGGTGATCGTCTCGCCCCGCGAGGGGTACTGGTCGCAGGTCGTGGCCCCGCCCGCCAATGACAGTCTGGAGGTAACGCTGCGGGTGCTGGACCACACCGCCGCGATGCAAAAGCTGCGTCAGGTGATCGGCCTGCCCGACCAGCCCGCGACGCTTGGCCGGAATGTCCGGCTGGGGGTGATCGACAGCGGCATTGCGCCGGTCGCCGGGCTGACGCTGAAGGGCGGGCTGAACACGCTGGACAATGGTGATCCAACACATTTCGACCGTGACGACGGCGGCCACGGCACCCATGTCGCCGGTCTGATCGCGGCGCAGGCCGCATCCTTCACGGGGCTGGCCCCGGCGGTGGAACTGTATTCGCTGAAGGTGTTTCCGGGCGGCTATACCTCGGATCTGGTCGAGGCGATAGACTGGTGCCGCCTGAACGGGATTAACCTGGTGAACATGTCGCTTGGCATGCAGGGCTGGTCGAACGCGCTGGACCATGCGATCCGGATGGCAATCGATGCAGGGGTGACGCTGGTCGCCGCCACCGGAAATGACGCGATCGGGGTGGCCTTTCCCGCCTCTCATCCCGATGTGATCGCGGTGGGGGCCATTGGCGCGACCGGCAGCTTCCCCGAGGACAGCGCGCATGAATTGCGGATCGGCAAATATCGCGACAGCAGCGGCAAGCTGTTCTCGGCCAGCTTTACCAATTTCGGTCCCGAGGTGGATGTCTGCGCGCAGGGGGTCGCGGTGGCATCGTCGGTGCCGCAGGGCTTTGCGGCATGGGACGGAACCTCGATGGCCACGCCGGTCGTGACCGCACTTCTGGCGCATGTGCTGGAACTGCGACCCGATCTGCGCAGCGACACTGCCGCCGCCGCCCGGGCGCTGCACGAGATCATCCGCAAGGGCGCAACCGATATCGGCATCCCTGCCGAGGTTCAGGGCGCGGGCCTTCCGACGATGCCCGGATTACTGGCCGCCGTGCAGGAAAATCTGCACGTCGTATAGAAAGCGCGTGCCGCCGCGTCATATGATCAGCGGCGGTCTGCCTGACCGGACAGTGGATCATTGGCACTGACGCGCCGATGACGGTAATGCGGGGGGGCTGCGCACAGCCTGTACATGTCGGCGCCGCGACAAGGGGCGTTGGAGGAGGACGCTGATCCGGCGCGGGGACCGGGGGTCAATCGGCGCAGAACAGCCGGTACATCAGGGCAACCACCTCGGCTGCGCGGGGATCGGATACGGAATACAGCCGCGCCTTGCCGTCGCGGCGGCATGTCACCAACCCCTCGGCGCGCAGCCGCGCCAGTTGCTGACTGACGGCGGCCTGCCGTTGTTCCAGCAGGTTCTCAAGCTCGGTCACGGTCTTTTCGCCGCCGGACAGATGGCAGAGGATCATCATCCGCCCCTCATGCGCCAGAGCCTTCAGCAGCGCCGCCGCCTCGGTGGCGCGTTGCTCCATCTCGGCAGAGTTGGACAGAGGCTTGCCGGGCGCGACCGGTTCGGCCTGCTTCAGATCGGGATCAGAAACTGTCAGTTCCGGGTTCATCCGTCTGCCTCCTTGTTAGTGGCAAGCATGCCTGCTTTGGTCAGCAACTCGGCGATCACCGGGTAGAAATAGTGATCGCCGGGATAACCCTCAAGACGCGACAGCTCCTTCCCGTCGCGCAGCAGAACGAAGGTCGGGGTGATCAACGGCCGGCGGTTCAGCACCAGACCATCGGGCCAGGGTCCGTCCAGATCGACGATCAGCAGCGGGGCGACCCGTCCTGCGGCTGATTGCGCAAAGCCCGGCCCGATTTCGCGGTGCCAGGCGGCGCAATAGATGCAGCCCGCCTGTTCGACCATCAGCAGCCGCACCGGCGCGGCCTGCCAGTCGATCGCATCAGAGGCGATTCGCGCGGGCCTGTCCCCGGCCAGAGGCGCAGAGACCGGAAGAGCCGCGCAGATCAGCGCCGTCGCCACGATCTTCAGCCGGGATGTCAGGGGTTTGACCAACATCGCTTTTGCGCCCTTACGAAATATCCACCTTTCGGCCTTTATACTGCCCCGCAAGATAGCGGGCCATCCTGACCCGCTTTGTCGCACATACCGGATGATCATGCGAACATATAATCTCTTGCGCGTTCCAGTTGCCGGGTTTTCGGGGCGGGGCAGGGACAGCGGTCAGTCACGCCCCTTCTGCGGGCAGGGTTTCGGACAGATAGCGCATCATGTTTCCACCCATCACCTTGGCGATTACCGGTTCGGACAGCCCCGCATCCATCAGCGCCTGCGTCAGTGCCGCCAGATGCGCGGTGTCGAAAGGCACATCGACCGAGCCGTCGTAATCCGACCCCAGCGAGACGTGATCCGCGCCCACAAGGGCGATGGCCGCCAGGACCGAGGCGGCGATGTCGTCCGGGGTCTTGCCGCAGACGAAATGCGACCAGAAACCGATGCCGATCACGCCGCCCTTTGCCGCGATCTGGCGCATCAGGTCGTCGTCCAGATTGCGGTGCACGGCGCAATGGCCGTGAATGCCGGTATGCGACAGGATCGGGCGCGTCCCCTGAATGGCCAGAACATCGCGGACCATCTGCGGCGAGGCATGGGCAAGGTCGATCACCATGCCCTTGTCCATCATCCGCGCCACCACCTGCCGCCCGAAATCCGTCAGACCCCGGCCGTCGCCCGCGCCATGCAGGCTGCCGCCCAGTTCGTTGTCAAAGAAATGCGTCAGCCCCATCAGGCGGAACCCGGCGTCATAAAGAACGTCCAGATTGGCCAGATCACCCTCAAGCGCATGCCCCCCCTCGGCCCCCAGGATCGCGCCCAGAACCTGCGCGCCCCCGGCGCGCGCCTGCAATACGGCAGCCAGATCGTCGCGGGTCAGGATCAGCCGCAGGCTATCGGGTGCCTTGCCGGCCAGGTCGCGCAGCTCGTGTGCCTGAACCAGCGCGCGTTCCCGCAGCGAAAACCACGACCGGACCGGACGCAACTGGCCCATGAACATCAGCGTGATATTGTCTGCCGCTTCGGTGCTGTTCGTCCGGTCATTCAGCCCGCGCGGGCTTTTCGTCACGGTGGTAAAGACCTGCACTGCCACATTGCCCTGTTGCAGCCGGGGCAGATCGGTATGCCCGCGCGAGGCGCGGTTGCGCAGATTGCGATCCCACAGCAGCGCGTCCGAGTGCCAGTCACCGATCACCAGCCGCTGATGCAGCGACTTGGCCTTGTCGCTGACGGGCCAGCCGCCTTCGGGCATCGTTATCGGGTTCAGCGCGCGTTCGACAATGCCCGGCGCAAGGATGAAAAACGCCGCAGCGGCAACCAGAAACAGGATCACGATGCCGCGCAATATCCGAACCACCATCATCGCCGCCTTCTGTTTTCCGACCAATGCCATGACTATCGGCCAGTGCCGCCAGGCGTGCAAGCCCGGTCTCGGCGCGCGGAGGTCAGGTCACAGAACCCGGTGGCGGACCTGCGCGGACAGTTCGATCGCGGCGGCATGCAGGCGCGACAGGCTAAGCTGGTCGCGGATTTCAGCCAGCATCTCGATCTCGCCCTCGTAAAGCCGCCCGTCTGCCGCCCCGACATCGCAGGCCAGCGCATAGGCGGTCTCGTACAGCTTTTCGGGCAATGCGTCGCGGATCAGGCCGAACAGGGCGTCCAGTCCTTCCTCTTCCTCGAACAGGGTCATTACCGTCTGGCTGATCGCGCGGATCCGGTCTTCGTCGTAATTGGCAAAGATCGGCATATGGTCCACCATGCGCTGTATCGCCACCAGTTCCGATGTGCGCATCGTCTCGTCCGAGGCCGAGACGGCGACCATGACGGCCACAAGGGCGTCGCAGGGCGAGAATGAGGGCAGGTCGATGGTCATGCTTGTGCCTCCGTCGGTTTCAGAGGCAAATTATTGACGATTCCGCGCGCTTTCAATAAGGCGTCAAAGCCTTGACACAGGAGAAGATGCGATGACCACCCTGCGCGATGCGGCGATGAAATCGAAGGCCTGGCCGTTCGAAGAGGCCCGCCGGGTGCTGAAACGCTATGAAAAGAAGGCGCCCGAAAAGGGATATGTGCTGTTCGAGACGGGCTATGGCCCCTCGGGGTTGCCGCATATCGGCACCTTTGGCGAGGTGGCGCGCACGACGATGATCCGCCGCGCGTTCGAGATTATCAGCGACATCCCGACCCGCCTGATCTGCTTTTCCGACGATATGGACGGGATGCGCAAGGTACCCGAAAACGTGCCGCAGCAGGACATGTTGCATGGCCATCTTCAGGAACCGCTGACAACCGTGCCCGACCCGTTCGGCGAATATGACAGCTTTGGCGCGCATAATAACGCCATGCTGCGCCGGTTTCTGGACACGTTCGGCTTTCAGTATGAATTTGTCAGCGCCACCGATTTCTACAGATCGGGCCATTTCGACAAGGTTCTGCTGCGCGCGACCGAGAAATACGACGACATCATGCAGGTGATGCTGGCCAGCCTGCGCGAGGAACGCCAGCAGACCTATAGCTGTTTCCTGCCGATCAGCCCGAAAAGCGGTCGGGTGCTGTATGTGCCGATCCGCGATGTCGATCCGCGCGCCGGAACCATCACCTTCGACGACGAGGACGGGCAGGAAACAACGCTGCCGGTTACGGGCGGCAATGTGAAATTGCAGTGGAAGCCAGATTTCGGTGCGCGTTGGGCGGCGCTGGATGTCGATTTCGAGATGTATGGCAAGGATCACAGTACCAACACCCCGATCTATGATCGCATCTGCGAGATTCTGGGTGGCCACAAGCCCGAGCATTTCACCTATGAGCTGTTTCTGGATCAGCACGGCCAGAAGATCAGCAAATCCAAGGGGAACGGGCTGTCCATCGACGAATGGCTGACCTATGCCTCGGCGGAAAGCCTGTCCTATTTCATGTTCCAGAAACCCAAGACGGCCAAGCGGATGCATTTCGATGTGATCCCGAAGGCGGTGGATGAATATCACCAGCAATTGCGTGCCTATCCCGGTCAGGGCACAGAGCAGCAGGCCGCGAATCCGGTATGGCATATTCATGGCGGCGAGGTGCCGGCCTCGGATATGGTGGTGCCGTTCCAGATGCTGCTGAACCTGGCCTCGGTCGCGGGGGCGACAGACAAGGAAGGGCTGTGGGGCTTTATTCGCCGCTATGCCCCCGAGGCCAGCCCTGAAACGCATCCGGCGCTGGATCAGGCGGCCGGGTTCGCAGTGCGCTATTTCACCGATTTCGTGGCACCCACACGGCAGTTCCGGCTGCCCTCGGATGCCGAGCGCGCGGCGATCGCCGATCTGGACGGGCGGCTTGCCGCATGGGACCAGCCCGCCGATGCCGAAACGCTGCAATCCATGGTCTTTGCAGTCGGCAAGGATCACGGGTTCGATTCCCTGCGCGACTGGTTTGCCGCGCTTTATCAGGTGCTGCTGGGTGCCGATCAGGGGCCGCGTTTCGGAGGCTTTGTTGCGCTGTATGGCATCGACGAGACCCGCGCCCTGATCCGGCGCGCGCTGGCGGGTGAACTGGCGTAAAGCGCTGCCTGAAAGGGCGCACGGGCAGGGCAAAGCCCGCCCCGTCGCTGCCGCCCGGCCCAAGGCGCGCTTCGCGCGCGGCAGGGCTGCAGATGGCGTGGCCGGTCGCGCTTGCCTGTCGCGGCGATGGAGGCAGCCCATGGAGGGTATGACGAGATTCACGGGCGGGTTGGATATATCTGATTTTGCAGAATTTTTATTCTGAAGCCGCCAGCCGGTTTTCGAGAATCGTCCTTAGCGCGGCAGGCGAAGGGTGCGGTCATTCTCGATCTGCGCCCAGTCCGGCCACCAGCCCAGCCTTTCCAACCCGAAAATGACCAGCGCAAGCAGAACCACGCCCAGAACCAGCCGGACCCTGCGCGGCCCCGGCGGGTTTCTTGCCCATTTCGTGATCCGAAGCAGCCAGTTGAGGTTGTCCATTGGCCGATTGCCCTGCTAATTCAGGGTGATCAGACGATATGACATGCCAGAACTCAAGAGCCCAACTTGCCGCATCATCAGGACAGCCGCGACCTTCCCTATTCCGCCCGCCAGATGTTCGATCTTGTGGCGGATGTTGAACGTTATCCGCAGTTTTTGCCGTGGAACAGCGCCGCGCGGATCAGGTCACGGCGGTTGCGGGATGATGGGGCCGAAGAGGTGCAGGCGGAATTGATTATCAGTTTCAAGGTGTTCCGCGAAAAGTTCGGCAGTCATGTGGTGCTGTGGCCGACCGAGGCCGCGCCCTTGCGGATCGACACGGAATATCTGGACGGCCCGTTCCGGCACATGCGCAGCGGCTGGACCTTTTCGGACCGGCCCGAAGGCGGCTGCCGCATTGATTTCTTTGTGGATTTCGAGTTTCGCAACGCCATCCTGCAACGCCTGATCGGGGTGGTGTTCCACGAGGCGATGACCCGCATCGTCCGCGCATTCGAGGAAAGGGCGCGGGAATTATACGGGCAGGGCTGACCCCGAAAGCCGCCCGCACACACCCGGTGACAAGGCGTAAACCGCCAGCGCGCGTTGCGCCGCGCAACAGCCAAAAGGGCTTTGCCCGGTCACGGCTTCGCGCTAGGGTGCTGCCATTTCCGGTTGCATTCACGGTCAGGCATTGTCTCGCAGATTTCACCCCTCCCGCCATTTTCGCAAACGCCGCCGCACCCCGGTTCAGGGGGATGCCGGGATCGCCCATATCGACGCGCTGACGGCGACGGGGCGGGTGAACTGGCTGGTACTGCTGGCCAATCTGGCCTTCGCGCTGATCACTGCTCTGGGGGTTCAGGACGCCGATTTCTTCGTCGCCAGCCGCCAGACACAATTGCCACTGGTCAATGTCTCGATCCCGACATTCTCGTTCTTCATCTGTGCCCCGATCCTCGGGGCAGCGCTGTATGTCTATCTGCACCTGCATATCTGCAAGGTGACCGAGGCGCTGGCCAAGGCGCGGCCTACCACGCCGAATCTGGAAGAGCGCATGACGCCATGGTTGCTGAACGATTTCGTGCTGCGCCGACGCAAGGACCGCGATCAGGTCATCCGCCGCCGCCCGATGGACTGGTTGGCGGGGCTGGCAACGCGGGGTCTTGTCTGGTGGGCAGGACCGGTCGTTTTATTGCTGATGTGGGTCCGGACATGGCCCGCCCATAGCCTGTTGCTGAGCCTGGTTTGCGCGGCCTGCATGATGATCAGCCTCTATGCCGGTGCGATGTCATGGGCCAAGATGCAGGTTGATATGGGGCACCGTCAGGCGCGCTGGACACGGATCACGACAATGGTGATTACCCTGCTGATCGTTCCGGTCGGCTGGATGACCACGGCGAACAGCAAGGGGTTTGGTGCGTTGCCGATAACCTTGCCAAGCACATGGCCCGTTGCGGTTATCAGTTATACCGGTGAGGAAACCGGGCACCTGACCAATTTGCAACGGATCGAGAAATGGGCGCAGGAGGTTCCGGCAGGGTTTGATGCGCCGGTCAGCACCCGGATGGCGGCATGGCTTTGGAAGGCCGCGACCGGGCTTCTTGTACTCGACCCTGTAAATTTGGAAAAAGCCCCCTTATCTGTTCTTCCCTTTGAAGAGCGGGATATGGATATATCCATCGCTCGTTATCGAATCGCATTTTGTGAACGGCATACGGTCTCTGCCATAGAATGCTTGAAATTTTCCGAAGCTAATGGTGCTGCGTTTCAAAGGGAATGGAGCGAGCACCGGAATGCGCTGATCAGAAGAATAGAAAAACCCAACTTTCACTTGCGTGAGCTGCGGGATGGAAATTTCTCGGATGCGGAATTGACCGGCATCGACATGACATCGGCCCTGGTTTCTGGTGCACGTTTTGCGGGCTCGATCATGGAACGCGTAGAGCTGCGAGGGGCCATCGCGCGAAAAGCTGACTTCGGGCGCGCCGATCTTAGATATGCGACAATGCAGCGGGCCAAATTATCAGAGAGCGTATTCACCAATGCCAATCTGTCTGATGCTGATTTATCGGGTGTGGAGGCACAAGCTGCTGTTTTCAGCGGTGCTTCGATGCGGTCTGTACCATTGGATTTCGCATCGCTTGAGTTTGCGGATTTTGATGGCGCCGATCTGACGAATGCGAAGCTTTTTAATGCTCCGCTTATACGGGCAAATCTGCGTGGGGCGACGTTGATTTCTGCCGATCTGCGCCGAACTAAACTTGCCGGAGCCGATCTGCGCGATGCCACGGCGGCAGGCGCGCTGTTTTGGGGGGCAGAGATTACCGGTGCCGATTTGCGGGGCGCGGATTTCAAGGATGCATCCTGGGAGGATGCCGAAGTCTCGTCCTCGGTTGCCCATTCTGCCGATTTTCGCGGCGGAATCGGGCTGGGGCAACAGCATCTTTCGGGCATGATCGGGGATGAAAGAACGCTGCTGCCGCCAGCGAACCTCTGGGCAGAGGGTGACGACCTGTATGTGCCGTCCTGCTGGGAAACGGAACCCGAGGATTGGGCGACGCTTGTCCTTGCCCATTCGCCGAGGGGCATGAATACTGACCGGCTGCGTCAGACCATGACCGAAGACGAGATGCGCGCCGCATTCCTCTGTGCCCCCGGCGAGGTGCCGCAGAAGACGGGGACGCCGTGGCCGCTGGACCGGGAACCTCCCTGGGAGGAGGATCCCGATTGGCGGCCGTTGGATCGCGGGCCTGTCAGGTAAGGGCGGCTTTCAACGCCTCGGCCCTGTCGGTCTTTTCCCAACTGAACGCCGTCGCCCCGGCCAGCGCATAAGGTGCGCGACCGAAATGGCCGTAGGTGGCGGTGGGGCGATAGATCGGGTGCAGCAGGTCCAGATCGCGGATGATGGCGAAGGGGCGCAGGTCAAAGACCTGACGTATCGCCGCCACGATCCGGTCATGGGGGACGGTTTCAGTGCCAAAGGTATTGAGGCTGATCGAGGTGGGCTGCGCCTCGCCGATGGCATAGCTGACCTGAATCTCGCAGCGGCTGGCCAGCCCGGCGGCGACGATGTTCTTGGCGACCCAGCGGCCCGCATAGGCGGCGCTGCGGTCCACCTTGGACGGATCCTTGCCCGAAAACGCCCCGCCGCCATGCCGCGCCATGCCGCCATAGCTGTCCACGATGATCTTGCGCCCGGTCAGGCCGCAATCGCCCACCGGCCCGCCGATCACGAATTTGCCGGTCGGGTTGATGAAATATTTCGTCGCCGCCGTCAGCCATTCGGCGGGCAGGACGGGCTTGATGATTTCCTCGATCACGGCTTCGCGCAGATCGGCCAGCGCGATGTCGGGGTTATGCTGGGTGGACAGGACCACCGCATCGACCCCCCCCGGACGGCCATCGGCGTCGTAATGGAACGTCACCTGCGACTTTGCGTCGGGGCGCAGCCAGGCCAGCGTGCCGTCGCGGCGGACCTGCGCCTGACGCTGGACCAGCCGGTGCGCATAGGTAATCGGCGCGGGCATCAGCACGTCGGTTTCGTCGCTGGCATAGCCGAACATCAGCCCCTGATCGCCTGCTCCCTGATCCTCCAGCGTGTCGCGATCCACGCCCTGATTGATTTCGGGCGATTGCTTGCCGATGATGTTGATGACCGAGCAGGTCGCGCCGTCAAAGCCGACTTCGCTGCTGGAATAGCCGATGTCGTTGATCACTTCGCGCACGATCGATTCAAGATCGACCCAGGCGGATGTGGTGATCTCGCCCGAGATGATGGCGACGCCGGTTTTCACCATGGTCTCGCAGGCGACACGCGCGCGCGGATCCTCGGCCATGATGGCGTCGAGGATGGCATCGCTGATCTGGTCGGCAATCTTGTCGGGATGGCCCTCGGAGACGGATTCCGAGGTGAACAGGGAATATTCGGTCATGGGTTCAATACCGGTAATGATCTGACTTGAACGGGCCTTCGGGTGTCACGCCGATATAATCGGCTTGTTCGCGCGTCAGTTGTGTCAGCTTGACCCCGATCTTGTCCAGATGCAGCCGCGCGACTTTTTCGTCCAGCGCCTTGGGAAGGATGTAAACGCCGGGGTGATAGTCGTCGCCCTTGGTGAACAGCTCGATCTGGGCCAGCACCTGATTGGTGAAACTGGCCGACATGACGAAGGACGGATGGCCGGTCGCGTTGCCAAGGTTCAGCAGACGGCCCTGGCTCAGCAGGATGATGCGGCTGCCGGATGGCATCTCGATCATGTCCACCTGGTCCTTGATATTGGTCCATTTGTGGTTTTTCAGCGCAGCGACCTGGATTTCATTGTCGAAATGGCCGATATTGCCGACGATGGCCATGTCCTTCATCGCGCGCATATGCTCCAGCCGGATCACGTCACGATTGCCGGTGGTGGTGATGAAGATATCGGCGGTTTCGGCCACATCCTCAAGCGTCACGACCTCAAAGCCGTCCATGGCGGCCTGAAGCGCGCAGATCGGATCGACCTCGGTGACTTTCACCCGCGCACCCGCGCCGCGCAAGGATGCGGCGCTGCCCTTGCCAACATCGCCATAGCCGCAGACGAAGTCGACCTTTCACTCCATCATCACGTCGGTCTCCCGGCGAATGCCATCTACAAGGCTTTCCTTGCAGCCATACTTCTTATCGAATTTCGATTTGGTGACG
>NZ_JBKEBL010000020.1:0-28343 GCF_047973135.1 Paracoccus sp. (in: a-proteobacteria) | reverse complement strand
TGGCCTCGGTCTGCGGCGGTTCGCTGTCGATGATGGATGCGGGCGTGCCCCTGAAGGCACCGGTGGCGGGCGTCGCGATGGGCCTGATTCTGGAAGATGACGGCAAATGGGCGGTGCTGACCGACATTCTGGGTGACGAGGATCATCTGGGTGACATGGACTTCAAGGTCGCGGGCACCGAAAACGGCATCACCTCGCTGCAAATGGACATCAAGGTTGCCGGGATTACGCCCGCGATCATGGAACAGGCGCTGGCGCAGGCCAGGGACGGCCGGATGCATATTCTGGCCGAGATGGGCAAGGCCCTGACCGAAGGCCGCCGCGAATTCAGCGCCCATGCCCCGCGCATCGAAACCATGCAGATCCCGACCGACAAGATCCGCGAGGTCATCGGCTCGGGCGGCAAGGTCATCCGCGAGATCGTCGAGGTTTCGGGTGCCAAGGTCGATATCAACGATGACGGCGTGATCAAGATTGCCTCGGCCAATGCCGATTCGATCAAGAAAGCCCATGACATGATCTATGCCATCGTGGCCGAACCCGAAGAGGGCCAGATCTATACCGGCAAGGTCGTGAAACTGGTCGATTTCGGCGCTTTCGTGAACTTCTTTGGCAAGCGCGATGGTCTGGTTCATGTCAGCCAGATTGCCAACAAGCGGCTGGGCCACCCCTCGGAGGCACTGAAAGAGGGCCAGGAGGTCAAGGTCAAGCTGCTGGGTTTTGACGACCGCGGCAAGGTGCGTCTTGGCATGAAGATGGTCGATCAGACGACCGGCGAGGAAATCTCGGAAAAGCGCGAAGACGAGGCATAAGCCCGCCCTTGCGCATGGAAAGCCCCGGCAGGTCCGGGGCTTTTTTTTTCGTTCCTTGCCGAACTGACACGATTGTGAAGGCGTCACTGGCAATGCTATGCTCGCGTCATTGAACGGACGGGGTGAGCGATGTTTTCAGGATTTGGACAGGTTATTGGTGCGGGCGCGGTTGCGCTGTCTCTTGCCGGGCCGGTCGCTGCGGCGTCAGTGGCCGATCAATATTCAAGCTATTGGGCACTTGGCGACAGTCTTAGCGATGACGGGAACCTTCCGGGTCTCGTTTACGATTTCGCCACGCAGGGCGTTTCGTCGACTCAGACCGGTACCAACGCCTATTATCGTGGCCGGTTCAGCAACGGGCCGACCTGGGCCGAATATCTGGAGGATGAGTTTGCGGCGGCGGGCAAGCCCAATGACAACCTTGCCATCGGCGGGTCCGAAGCGGCGGAACCCCAAAGCCTGCTTGATCCGACGCCGGGGCTGGAATACCAGAAAAATCGGCTGGTCGATGACCATGCAGGCCAGTTCGGTGCGTCCCCTCTGGTGTCGATCCTCAGCGGGGCGAACGACCTGCTTCAGGGGGTCGCGTCCGCCAACCCGGCGGCCATCGCCGTTGCCGCAGCGGATGCCGTCACCGACACCGCGCGGTTTCTGGCCGGGCACGGGGTCAGAGATTTCGTAATCGGAAACATCCCCGACCTGGGTAAAGTTCCCCGCTTCGCGATGCTTGCGCCCGGTGATGTGCAGGCGGCCCATGACAGCACCGTCGCGTTCAACACCCGCCTTTCCGCGAATATCGGCGACATGCGGGCCGGAGGTCTGAATGTCACCGTTCTGGATCTGTGGGGTATTCTGACCGATATGAGGGCCGCGCCGCAGAATTACGGCCTGACCGACACGACGCGCCCCTGCCTTTACCCGACAGCCGACGCCGCCGCGCTGTTCGGCGAGGCGCAGCAATGCAGCAACGATCAGGCGCTGACGCGACTGTTTTTTGACCCGGTTCATCCCAGTGCCGTTGTGCATCAGACCGCCGGCGAACAGATCATCGCGGCGCTGACCATCGCTCCGGTGCCGCTGCCGGGCGGGCTGGTGCTGTTGTGGGGCGGGCTGGCCGGGTTTGGTCTGCTGCGCCGCCGCCCTTCCTGACGGAACGGTGCGGCCAGACATTTGATCCGGTTGCTTGGCTGCGCATTTCCGCATAACCGCTTTGACGACGGGACGGGGCTATTTGGCCTCCTTTTGGGATGAAATAGGCTGATGCCGGAACCAACGGGACAGATGGACGCGGTCATCGCGTGGGTGGATGGCAGCGATCCCGCGCATGCCGCCCGGCGCAGCACGGCCATGCGGCAACTGGGGATACCCGAGGACAGGCCGATGAACTTTGCATCGGCCACGCGGTTCAGCGATCTTGGCGAGATTTACTATTGCATCGCTTCCATCCTGAAATACGCGCCCTTTATCCGCCGCATCCACATTGTCGCCGACGACCAGAAACCGTCGCAGATCGACGAATTTGCGCGGCAGGGCCTGTGCGACCCCGACCGTATCCGCATCGTCGATCACCGCGAGATTTTTCGCGGCAACGAGGAATTTCTGCCCACATTCAACTGCCGCACCATAGAGGCATTGATGTGGAACATAGACGGCATTTCTGAATACTATCTTTATTTCAACGACGATTTTTTCCTGAATGCACCCGTCAGCCCGACCGATTTCGTCTTGCCCGACGGCAAGTTGCGGCTTGAGGGCGATATGCGGCCCGTGGCGGGCAAGCTGATGAAACAGAGGCTGCGGCAGGCACTGAACCGGCTGCTGGGGCGCAGGCACATGGCGACGCGGACCAATCTGGCGCAGGCGATGGCGGCGCAGATCGTCGGGCAGGACCGGTTTCTGGCGGTGTCGCATGTACCGCGCCCGCTGCGCACCGATACGCTGCGCACCTTCTTTGCGGAAAGGCCCGGCCTGCTGCGCGAACAGCTTGGCCATCCGTTCCGTTCGGTCGCGCAATTCTCGCCCTATGTGCTGGCCAACCAGATCGAACTGGCCGCGGGCCGGGCCGAGGTCGCGCCGACCAGCCCAGTGGTCTATCTGACGCCCTCGAAGGTGGATGAGATGGATCACGTTCTGGAACGGCTGAACGACCCGTCGCGCCCATTTGGCTGCGTACAAAGCCTTGACGAATTTCCTGACGATGCGCGTCAGCGGTTCCGCGCGGCGATGGCCGAAAAATTCGCAGGCTTCCTGCCCGAGAGGTTGGTTCTGTCATGACGGGATTGCGTGCTTCGCTACTGGTTTCCACCTATAACTGGCCCGAGGCGCTGGAAAAGGTGTTCTGGGGACTGTTCGCGCAGACCCGGCGCGATTTCGAGGTGATCATCGCCGATGACGGCTCCCGCCCCGAGACCGCCGCGCTGATCGCCCGCATGGCGCGGCGCAGCCCGGTGCCTGTCATTCATGTGTGGCAACCGGATAAGGGGTTCCGGAAAACGCGCATCCTGAACAAGGCGCTGGCCGTGGCGCAGGGGGACCGGATCGTCGTGACCGATGGCGATTGTGTGGTCCGCCGCGATTTCATCGACACGCATATCCGGCAGGCGCGGCCGGGGCAGTTCCTGTCGGGCAGCTATTTCAAGCAGCCCCGGCAAGTGTCGGACGCCATGGACGAGGCCGCCGTCGCCACGCAAAGCTGCTTTACGGCGCGCTGGCTGATGGCGCATGGCGCGCCGTCGTGGCTGAGGATGGTCAAGCTGGGCGGGCCGCCTCCGGTGGCGTGGCTGCTGGACCGGCTGTCGCGCGCGCGGCCCACCTGGAACGGGCATTCGGCATCGTGCCAGCGGGCCCCGGCCCTTGCCGTGAACGGCTTTAACGAAGACATGAGCTATGGCGGCGAGGATGTCGAATTTGGCCTGCGGCTGAACCATTCCGGGCTGCGGGCGCGGCGCATCCGCTTTTCGACCGTGGCGCTGCATCTGCATCACGAACGCGGCTATGTCACGCCAGAGATGGCAGAGGCCAGCGCGAAGATAAAACAGCATACGATCAGCACCCGTGCGACATGGACGGCCAATGGCGTCGCGCGCTGGCTGGATGCGGATGGCGGTGTCAGGCTGGACGCGCAGGACCGGCTGACGCGGTTCGGCGGATAGGGTGGGTGCGGCCCGCGCAGGGCCGCGCCCTTGCCGGGTCAGGCCGGATCTTTGGCAAAGCGCAGATAGGGCAGCTTGATGTCCAGCGGCCCGAACTTTTCGGTCGCGGCCTTGTCGTCCAGCGACAGCGCGACGATCACATCCTGCCCCGGCACCCAGTTCGCAGGCGTCGCCAGCGGCGCGGCGTCGGTTTTCTGCACCGCATCCAGTGCCCGCAGGATTTCGGCGAAATTGCGGCCGACCGACATCGGATAAACCATCATCAGCCGGATCTTGCGGTCCGGGCCGATGATGAACACGGTACGTACGGTGGCGGAATCGGCGGGTGTGCGGCCATCGGGCAGCCAGGCATCCGCAGGCAGCATGTCATAGGCTTTGGCGACGGTCAGCGCGGCGTCGTCGATGATCGCGAAATTGGCCGGAGTGCCCGCGAATTTCGCAATGTCGCTTTTCCATTTGATGTGGTCATCCACGCTGTCCACGGACACGCCCAGAACCTTGGTGTTGCGCTTTTCGAATTCACCGGCCAGTTGTGCCACCGCGCCGAACTCGGTCGTGCAGACCGGGGTGAAATCCTTTGGGTGGCTGAACAGGATCGCATAGCTTCCGTTAAGCCAGTCGTGGAAACGGATCTCGCCTTCGGTCGAATCGGCCGTGAAGTCGGGGGCCGGATCGTTTATGCGCAGCGACATGAGGTGTCCTTTCAATTCATTGCGTTATGCGCAAAATAGGAGGGCCAGCAGGAAATGCCAGTGCGGACTTGCCGCAGGCGCGGCAAGTTGCCAGATTCAGACAGGATAGCCAAAGGAGGATTCAATGAACTCGCTTTCGGACAAGCGCAAGTTTTACATCAACGGCGAATGGGTCGGTCCGGTGCAGGCCAATGATCTGGAGGTCATCGACCCCTCGACCGAAGAGGCCGTGGCAGTGATCAGCCTTGGCGATCAGGCGGATACCGACGCCGCCGTGGCCGCCGCGAAGGCCGCGTTTCCCGCATGGTCACGCACCAGCCCTTCGGAACGTCTTGCCCATGCCCGCAGGATTCTGGATATTTATCAGCGCCGTGCCAAGGACGTGGCGGCGGCCATCAGTCACGAGATGGGTGCCCCGCAGGACATGTCACTGGACGATCAGGTGGGTGCCGGGGCCTATCACATCAACAATTTCATCAGGGCGTTCGAACAGTTCGACTTTATCCGCCCGCTTGGCGATCACGCGCCCGCCAGCATGACCGCGTGGGAACCCGTGGGTGTGGTCGGGCTGATCACCCCGTGGAACTGGCCGATGAATCAGGTCACGCTCAAGGTGATTCCGGCGCTGCTGGCGGGCGATACCTGCGTGCTGAAACCCTCGGAGATCGCGCCGCTGTCCTCGATGGTCTTTGCCGAGATCGTGGACGAGGCGGGGCTGCCCGCCGGAGTGTTCAACCTTGTGAATGGCGATGGCGTGGGGGTGGGAACACAGCTTTCCGCACATCCCGATATTGACATGATCAGCTTTACCGGATCGACCCGCGCCGGCATCGCGATCAGCAAGGCGGCTGCCGACACGCTGAAGAAGGTGGCGCTGGAACTGGGCGGCAAGGGTGCCAATCTGGTCTTTGCCGATGCCGATGACAAGGCTGTGGTGCGCGGCGCGCGGCATTGCTTTTACAACAGCGGGCAATCCTGCAACGCGCCGACGCGGATGCTGGTCGAACGCTCGGTCTATGATCGCGCGGTCGAGGCGGCGGCACAGGTCGCGCATGAAACGGCGGTGGCCACGGCGCATCAGCCGGGCAAGCATATCGGCCCGGTCGTCAGCAAGGCGCAATGGGACAAGATTCAGGGCCTGATCCAGCAGGGCATCGACGAGGGCGCGCGTCTGGTCGCGGGCGGCACCGGCCTGCCCGAGGGCGTCAATCGCGGCTATTTCGTGCGGCCCACGGTCTTTGCCGATGTCAGCAATGACATGAGCATCGCGCAGCAGGAAATCTTTGGCCCGGTCCTGTCGATCATCCCCTTCGACGATGAAGAACAGGCGATCGCCATCGCAAATGATACGCCCTATGGCCTGACCAATTACGTGCAGTCGCAGGACGGTGCGCGGCGCAACCGCCTGTCGCGCCAGCTTCGCTCCGGCATGGTCGAAATGAACGGCGTGCCGCGCGGCCCCGGATCGGCCTTTGGCGGGGTCAAGGCGTCCGGCCGGGCGCGCGAAGGCGGCAAGATGGGTCTTGAGGAATTCATGGATTCCAAAGAGATCAGCGGCTGGGACGTGCAGGCCTGACCGCCGGAACCATGGCGCCGGGAAAGACTGCTTTCCCGGCGCCCCCCTTTTCCCGATCTGACCAAGGTTCAAGGCATGGACTTCGCCGCCCGCATCACCCGTCATCCCCTGCCATTGGACCATGACCGTGCCAGTTCGGTGGACGGCCTGTTTTCTGGCCTGCCCGCCCCGGTCCGAGACCTGGTCGCGGGCGTGGCGGGCACCAGCCCCTATCTGGCCGGCCTGCTGGAGCGCGAGGCGGAATGGCTGCCCGGCGCGCTGGATCATGATGATGTCGTGTCGCGTGAGACAGACGGTTTCGCGGCGCTGGATGCAACTGATCTGGGCGTTGCGCTGCGGCGGGCAAAGCGGCGGGTCGCGCTGCTGGCGGCGCTGGCCGATATGGGCGGGGTCTGGCCGCTGGAACAGGTGACGGGCGCGCTGTCCGATCTGGCCGACCGCGCCGTTGATCTTGCGCTGCGCGTCCATGTCGCCCACGAAATCCAGCGCGGCAAACTGCCTGCCACCAACGCCGATGCGGGCGGTATCTTTGCGCTGGCCATGGGCAAGGGCGGGGCGCGGGAACTGAATTACAGCTCGGATATCGACCTGATCGTGCTGTTCGACGAAACCGCCTATGCCGATGCCGATCAGCAAGAGGCCCGCGCCGCCCTGATCCGCGCCACCCGCAAGATGGCCGCGACCCTGTCGGATGTAACAGAACACGGCTATGTCTTTCGCACCGATCTGCGGCTGCGGCCCGATGCTTCGGTGACACCAGTCTGCATCTCGACCGCCGCCGCGCTGGCCTATTACGAGGCCGAAGGCCGCACATGGGAACGCGCCGCCTTCATCAAGGCACGGGCGGCAGCGGGCAATATCGCTGCGGGCGAACGGTTCCTGAACGAATTGCGGCCTTTCGTATGGCGCAAACATCTGGATTTCGCCGCCATTCAGGACGCCCATGACATGCGCCTGCGGATCCGCGACCACAAGGGTCTGGGCGGTCGGCTTGAGGTGCCGGGCCACAATATGAAACTGGGCCGGGGCGGCATCCGCGAGATCGAATTTTTCACCCAGACCCGCCAGTTGATCGCCGGCGGGCGCGACCCCGATCTGCGGTTGCGCGACACCGTCGGCGGGCTGGCGGCGCTGGCGGCAAAGGATTGGGTGCCGTCCGAGGCCGCCGCCGAACTGACCGACCACTACCGCGAACACCGCGACATAGAACACCGGATCCAGATGGTGAACGACGCCCAGACCCACAGCCTGCCCAAGGATCAGGACGGTCTGGCGGTGATCGCCGCGATGATGGGCGAGGCCGATACAGGGGCCTGGTCCGCACGGCTGAAGGCGCGGCTTGAACGCGTGCACGAACTGACCGAATCCTTCTTTGCCCCCGGCGAACATGCGGACCTCCCCGAGATGTCTGACGAGGCTCGCGCGATCATCGATCGCTGGCGTGGCTATCCGGCGCTGCGATCCAGCCGGGCGCGGCAGGTGTTCAAGCGGGTGCAGCCCGAATTGTTGTCGCGCATGGCCCGCGCCGCCCATCCCGACGAGGCGTTGGCCCGGTTCGACGGCTTTCTGTCCGGCCTGCCCGCGGGTGCGCAGCTTTTTGCCCTGTTCGAGGCCAATCCGCAACTGATCGAACTGATCGTCGATATCTGCGGAACCGCGCCGGGGCTGGCCGCCTATCTGGCCCGGCACGCGGCGGTTCTGGATGCGGTCCTGGGCGGCAGTTTCTTTGCGCCATGGCCTGGGGCGGCGGCGCTGCGCGATGCGCTGGCCCGCGACGTGCAGGCCGCAATGACCGCGCCGGGCGGCGGCTATGAAAGCGCGCTGGATACAGCGCGGCGATGGGCGCATGAATGGCATTTCCGCATCGGCGTGCATCACCTGCGCGGGTTGATCGACGCGGATGAGGCGGGCGGGCAATATGCAGATCTGGCCGATGCCTGCGTCGGTGCGCTGTTTCCGGTGACAGCCGCCGAATTTGCGCGCCGCCACGGGCCGCCTCCGGGCCGGGGGGCGGTGGTTCTGGGCATGGGTTCGCTTGGGGCGCGGCAGTTGAATGCCGGCTCTGATCTGGACCTGATCGTGATCTATGATGCCGACGGTGCCGACAGTTCCAATGGCCCCCGGCCCCTTGCGGCGCGGCCCTATTTCTCGCGGCTGACCCAGGCGATGATCACCGCGATTTCGGCACCCACAGCCGAGGGGCGGCTGTACGAGGTGGACATGCGGCTGCGTCCTTCAGGGCGGCAGGGTCCGGTCGCGACCTCGGTTCAAAGCTTCGAGAACTATCAGATGACCGAGGCCTGGACATGGGAACATCTGGCCCTGACCCGTGCCCGTATCGTCGCCAGTGCGGGCGAAGGGTCCGGGGTGCTGGCCACGGATATCGAGGCGCTGCGCCTGAAGGTTCTGCGTGCGCATGGCGACGACGCGCGGGTGATGCCTGATCTGGCGGCGATGCGGGCGCGGATTTTCGCGGCCAAGGCCCCCGATGGCGAATGGGAGACCAAGATCGGGGCGGGGCGGTTGCAGGATATCGACCTGCTGGCACAATCCTGCGCGCTGCGGGCCGGGGATGCGGCGCGGGGCACCGTCGCCCAGTTGCGGGCAGGCCGCCGCGACGGGACGCTGACGCCAGAAATCGCGGATGCACTGGCCTCGGCCTATCGGTTCCTGTGGAGGTTGCATGCCTCGGGGCGGCTGCTGACCGAACGGCCGCTGCGTTTCGACGAAATCGGGCTGGGGGGGCAGGAATTTCTGCTGCGTGAAACCGGTTCCGCCGATCTTGACGATCTGGCCGCGCGGCTGGCGCAGCGGACCGGAAGAGCCGCTGAAATCATCGCCGCCGAACTGCCCGAGGGCGATGGCACGTGACAGGCTAACCCGCGCGCGCGTGCAGCAATTCCGGTTCTTGGGGCGTTGCGACCTGTTGCACGATGGCGCGGCGCTGGCCCGGAATTTCGGACAGCGCCCGCCCCGAGATCTGGCCCAGAACCGGCAGTGAGACGGTGCCCGGCAGCGCCTGCGGCGCGGCCTCGGTTTCGGCCTCGTCGAACAGGCCATGCGCGGTCTTGTCCCAGTAAAAAGGCCGCAGCACCACCTCGTAAAGCGCCTTGAGCCCTGCAGCGCAGCCCAGTGGAAAATAGACATGCAGCGTCGGCACCCAGGCCAGCAGATGCCGGTGCTTTGCCCCGCGCACCGCATAAAGGCCGATGACAAGGTTCAGCAGTTCCGACCCGACGAACAGTCCGATCAGCAGGGACAGGGCGGTTCCGTCCAGCGCGTCGCGCAGGGGATGAGGCAGGCCGGCGGCCAGCAGCCAAAAGCTCCACAGCATCGGGGCCAGCAGATATTGCGTCAGCATGGCCAGAAACTGAACCTGAAATCCGACGAAACGGCGCGGCCCCAGATCGTGCCACAGCGCGCCGGGTCGGCGCATATGCACCCCCCAGGTCATCGCGAAACCCTTGATCCAGCGGGACCGCTGTTTGATCCAGGGCACCACGCGGCAATTCGCCTCTTCGTCGGTGGTGGTCTGGACGATCTGGGTCTGCCAGCCGCGACGGGCCAGCCGGACGCCCAGATCAGCATCCTCGGTCACGTTCCACGCATCCCAGGCATCGACATCCTCTAACGCCTCGCGCCGGAAAAAGCAGGTCGTGCCGCCCAGGGGAACAACAAGCCCCAGCCGTGCGATGCCGGGCAACAGCACGAGGAACCACGCCGTGTATTCCACGGTAAAACAGCGCGCCAGCCAGTTGCTGCGCGGGTTATAGAAATCCAGCGCGCCCTGAACACAGCCGACGCGCGGACCGGCAAAGTGGAAATGCCGGGCGATGCGGTGCAACTGGTCGGGATCGGGGCGATCCTCGGCATCCCAGATGCCGACGATCTGCCCCCGGCAGAAATTCAGCGCATAATTCAGCGCCCTCGGCTTGGTCTTGATGGGGCCATCGGGCACCTCGACCACGCGCAGCCAGCGCGGCAGCGCCGCGCCTTTCAGGGCCTTGCGGGTGACGTGATCGCTGGCCTCGATGACCAGCAGGATATCGGTCAGTTCGCGCGGATAGCTTAGCCGCGCCAGCCGCGCGACCAGTCGTCCGGCCACATCGCTTTCCTGAAACAGCGGGACCATGACCGAAATCACCGGCAGCGTCGCGTCCATTTCGGCAGGCTTCAGCGCGGCACTGGCAAGCCCGGCGCCTTGGCGGCGATCATCTCGTGCGGTCCGCAGTGTGGCGATGAATGCCAGCAGTTTCATCCCGCTTTGCGCCACCAGACCGGTGGTCACAACCGCCAGAAATACGCCCAAAAGCGCCACAGGCACCAGCCACAGCGACAGCGCGGCCAGCGCGATCAGGGTGACGGCCAGCCGTCCAAACAGCACTTCGTTCCGCATCCGGCAGCTTTCGTCGGCGGGCACACGCAGCTCTGCCCGTCGGGTCAGCGCGATGCGGCGGGTGGCCAGAACCGCATCCTGTATCTGGGCTTCATCGGCCAGCAGCATCCGGATCGCACCGAACCCTGCCGGGAATTTCGGGATCAGCGCGGCGAATTCGTCGGGATCCGAGGTGGCCACCCATGTGACCCCGCCGATTCGCCGCCACGGCAGCACATTGTGGGTCAGGCAGAAATCGGCACCCGCAAGGTCAATCAGCCGGGGATCGGCCGGGGATTCCGCCGGATCGATCATGCCGGTGCGCCATTGCCGCGACAGCGCCCGCGACAGTGCCTGAGGCGTCACCCAGCCCTGCGCCAGCAGAATTTGCCCCAGTTGCACGTTCTGCCGACGGCGCATGACCAGTGCCTTCAGCAGGTCGCCCTGTTCGACGGCTCCATCCTCCAGCAGGATCTGTCCAAGGGGGCGCAGATTGCGGGGGGCAAGCGTCGGCGCGGTTGTACCTGCCGGTGCGACGTCAACGTCAACGGCGGGGCGGATCGGCGTTACGGCGGCGACGGATGACATGGGCAATTCCCTTTGGAACTGCCCACATCTGGCATCGCAATGATTAAAAAGCCGTTAAGTGCCCAAAATAAAGTTCAGGCGCGGCGACTGCGCATCGCGTCGGTAAAGCGGCGGAACAGGTAAAGGCTGTCCTGCGGGCCGGGCGATGCTTCGGGGTGGTGCTGTACCGAAAAGACCGGCTTGTCCTTGACGCGAATGCCGCAATTGCTGCCGTCAAACAGGCTGACATGGGTTTCGATCACGCCGCCGGGCAGGCTTTGGCTGTCCACAGCGAACCCGTGGTTCATCGAGGTGATCTCGACCTTGCCGGTCTCAATGTCGCGGACGGGGTGGTTGGCACCGTGATGGCCGTGGCTCATCTTGACGGTCCGGGCACCAAGGGCCAGCGCCAGCATCTGATGGCCAAGGCAAATGCCAAAAATCGGCATGTCGCGCCGCAGAAGTTCCTGGATCATCGGCACGGCATAGTCACCCGTCGCCGCCGGATCGCCGGGGCCGTTCGACAGGAATACGCCCTCGGGCTGATGGGCCAGCACTTCAGCGGCGGTGGCCGTGGCGGGCAGGACCGTCACATCCGCCCCATGCGCCACCAGCGAGCGCAGGATATTGCGCTTGGCCCCATAATCCAGCGCGACGACCCTGAAGGGCCGCGCCTCGGGATTTCCGCCAAAACCCTCGGCCCATTCCCATGCGCCCTGATCCCAGTGATAGCTTTGGGTGCAACTGACCTCTTTCGCCAGATCCAGCCCGACCAGCCCCGGCCAGTCGCGCGCGCCCGCAACCATCGCCTCGATGTCGAATTTCCCGTCGGGATCATGCGCCAGCATCACATGCGGCGCGCCCTGCTGACGGATTGCGCGGGTCAGCCGCCGCGTGTCCACGCCGCCGATGCCGATTCTGCCGCGCCGTTCCATCCAGTCGGACAGATCACCCGCCGCGCGCCAGTTCGAGGGCTGCGTCGGATCCCAGCGGACGACGATGCCGCTGGCAACCGGATCGCGAGCCTCGTCATCTTCTTCGGTGACGCCGGTATTGCCGATATGCGGAAATGTGAAGGTGACGATCTGGCTGGCATATGAGGGATCGGTCATGATCTCCTGATAGCCGGTCATCGCGGTGTTGAAGACCAGTTCAGCCACGACTTGTCCGGCGGCACCGAAGCCATGGCCGTAAAAGACCGTCCCGTCGGCAAGCACAAGGCAGGCGGTGGGTTTCTTCGCCATCGTGGCACCTCTGTCATGAAATCAGGCGGTGAATAGGGGTGGCGGGCCACAAGGTCAAGGCATCGGCGGGCAAGACGACTTGATTTCGCGCCCGCGCGGGCATACATCGCGGGATTTCCGGCGTCCGGCCAATATCCGGCGCAAGAGGGGAGAATAACCATGGAAATGCGAGCCAGACTGCAAGCCGACACCAAAGAGGCGATGAAGGCCAGAGACAGCGACCGGCTGTCCACGCTGCGCCTGATCGGCGCAGCCATCAAGGACCGCGAAATTGCCGCGCGTGGCAGTGATGGCGAAGGCGCGGAACTGACCCCCGACGATCTGATCGCGATCCTGTCGAAAATGGTCAAGCAGCGCCAGGAATCCGCCCGTGCCTATGAAGAGGGTGGCCGGCTGGAGCTTGCCCAGAAGGAAGAGGACGAAATCAAGGTCATTCAGGGCTATCTGCCCCGCCAGCTTGACGAGGCCGAGGCCGTGGCAGCGGTGGACAAGGCGATTGCCGATCTGGGGGCAGCCTCGGTCCGCGACATTGGCCGGGTGATGGGCGAATTGCGCAAGCGCCATGCCGGGCAGATGGATTTCGGCGCGGTTGGCGTGCTGGTCAAGCAGCGCCTGCTGGGCTGACCGCCCTGTCCTGAACCTGCCAGGTCCGCGTGCCTTGGGGACATCCTGCCCCTGCCTGATTTTGCCATCAATGTTGCTTCAGCAACATTAACATGTTAAGCTAACATGTCTGCGCGAAATCAGGCAAACCATAACCGGGGAGGAGTCCATGGAAATTGCAAGACGCGCCACTGGTCTGGCATTGATGTCCGCATCGCTGCTGTGCGGCGGACAGGCTGTCGCGGAAATCAAGGTCGGGGCGATCCTGTCGCTGACAGGGCCTGCCGCATCCTTGGGGATACCGGAAAAGAACGCCATCGACCTGCTGCCCGTCACCATCGGCGACGAGGCAGTGACCTATATCGTTCTCGACGATGGAAGCGAACCGACGGCGGCTGTCCGGGCGGCCAGAAAGCTGATGGACGAAGAGGGCGTCGATATCATCTTTGGCCCCTCGGTCACGCCGACCTCGCTGGCTGTGATCGAGGCCATAGGGCCGGGCAGGACGCCGATGATCTCGCTGGCGGGTTCGACGGTCATTTCCTCACCTGTAGAGGGCAACAAGACCTGGGTGTTCAAGCCTACGCCGGAAACCTCGACCATGGCGGCGCATGTCTATGCGCAGATGGAAAGGGATGGCGACAAGACGGTCGGGTTCATCGGCTTCAACGACGCATTCGGCGATGCCTTCATCGGCGATTTCACCAAGGCGGCGGAACCCGCAGGTATTGCCGTGGTCGCGGATGAACGCTTCAACGCCAAGGATACCAGCGTCACGGCGCAGGTTCTGGGCGTGATCGCGGCCAATCCCGATGCGGTGATCATCGGCGCTTCGGGTACGCCGGGCGTGACGCCGGTGCTGGAATTGCGCAGTCAGGGCTATCCGGGGCAAATCTATATCAATCAGGGCATGGCCAATCCCGATGTTCTGCGGGTCGGCAAGGATGCGCTGAACGGTGTCATGCTGGCCGTGCCCCCCGCCCTGGTGGCCGAGCAATTGCCCGACGACCACCCGGCGAAACCGCCCAGCATGGCCTATGTCACCGCATATGAGGGCAAATATGGCGAGGGGTCGCGCTCGTTGTTTGGTGGCACACTTTGGGATGCCTATCTGATCTTCGAGGCGGCGGTTCCCGTCGCGCTTGAGGCCGGTCAGCCGGGATCGGTCGAATTTCGCACCGGTCTGCGCGACGCGATGGAACAGACCTCTGGCCTTGCCGGTACCGAGGGCGTGTTCAACATGAGCCCCGACAATCACAACGGCACCGATCTCAGTTCCGAAACGCTGGTCCGGATCCAGGATGGCCAATGGGTGTATATCCCCGATTGACGCCAACCGGTGCCGAAGGGGCCTGATCCCCTTCGGCATGCCCGTTCCGATCCGACGAAGGGCAGGGTCCGATGAATCTGACAATTTCCGTGCTGCTGACTCAGGACGCGCTGATCAACGGGGCGATCTATGCTCTTTTGGCGCTTGCTCTGGTCATCGTGTTTTCCGTCACCCGTATCATCCTGTTGCCGCAGGGCGAGATGGTGTCGCTGGCCGCGCTGAGCCTTGCCGCGTTTGAAACCGGTACGGTTCCCGCGACCGTATGGCTGCTTTGCGCGGGCGGGGCGATTGCCGCGCTGATGGAGCTGGCCGCATTTCTGCGCCGCCGCGACCGGCGGGCGCTGCGGGCGGCGGGGCTGTATGTCCTTTATCCGGCGGCGATTGCCCTGCTGGCGTGGTTCGCGGCACCGGCCAGCCCTTCCGCGCCAGTCCGGATCGCGCTGACCGTTCTGGTCGTCGCGCCGCTGGCACCGCTGATGTATCGCGTGGTGTTCAGGCCGATCGCCCATGCCTCGGTGCTGGTGCTGCTGGTGGTGGCGATGGCGCTGCATTTCCTGTTGCTGGGCTTCGGACTGATGGCCTTTGGTGCCGAGGGCGTGCGCACCGCCGCCATCTTTCCCGGCATGATCCGCATGGGGGGCGTGATGCTGCGCGAACAGGCAATTTTTATCGTGCTGATCACCGTGATCCTGATGGTGGCGCTGGCCCTGTTCTTTGGGCGGACACTGACCGGCAAGGCACTGCGCGCCACCGCGCTGAACCGCAATGGTGCGCGGCTGGTCGGGATCCGGACCGAACAGGCAGGCAGCATCGCCTTTGTTCTGGCGGGCTGTATCGGGGTCATATCGGGTATCCTGATTTCACCCATGACCACGATCTATTACGACACCGGCTTCCTGATCGGGCTAAAGGGCTTTATCGCGGCGATCTTTGGCGGGCTGGTATCCTATCCCGCAGCGGCGGTGGGGGCGGTTCTGATCGGGCTGATCGAATCCTATTCCGCCTTCTGGGCCAGCGCCTTCAAGGACGCCATCGTTTTTGCGCTGATCATTCCCGTGCTTTTGTGGCGCAACCTGAACGCCTCGCATCATGAGGAGGAAGAGGAATGACTGCGCGCATCCTGACGCTGCTGCTGATCGCGGCGTCGGCGGGGTTGTCCTTGCTGGCGACGCCCTATCAACTGACGCTGGCGAATTTTGTCGGGCTGGCCAGCATCGTCGTACTGGGGCTGGTGCTGTTGACCGGGATTGGCGGGCTGACATCCTTCGGGCAGGCGGCATTTGTCGGGATCGGGGCCTATACGACTGCCTGGCTGACCACCTCGGCGGGGCTGTCGCCCTGGCTGACCGTGCTGGCGTCGCTGGCGGTGACGGCGGCAGTGGCCTGGTTGATCGGTGCGCTGACCCTGCGCCTGTCGGGCCATTACCTACCGCTGTCAACCATCGCCTGGAGCCTGAGCCTGTTCTTTCTGGTCGGGAATTTCGCGTTTCTCGGAGGGCATGACGGCATATCGGACGTTCCGGGCCTCAGCCTGTTCAGCCGGCCCCTGCGCGGCCTTGGCCAGACCTGGCTGATCTGGACCTGCGTTGCCCTGTCTTTCCTGTCGGTTCGGAACCTGCTGGCCAGCCGCAATGGCCGCGCCATCCGCACGCTGCGCGGCAGGGTCGTCATGCTGAAGGCCTTTGGCGTCGATACTGCGGGGCTGAAAACCCTGATCTTCGTGCATGCGGCGATGCTGGCGGCGTTGTCGGGCTGGCTTTACGCCCATCTGATCCAGTTCGTCAGCGCCACTCCCTTTGGCCTGAATGCCGGGATCGAATATCTGTTCATGGCTGTGATCGGCGGCGCAGCAAGCCTGTGGGGTGCGATCCTTGGATCTGGCATCTTCATCTTTGTGCGCGACGGGTTGCAGGACGTCATCCCCGGACTGGTCGGCGTCACCGGAGCGGCCGAGAATATCGTTTTCGGCATCATGATGGTGCTGATCCTGCAATTCGCCAGCAAGGGGCTGACGCCGCATCTGGCGCGGTTCCTTCCCGCGCGGTCTGGTTTGGCCATTCCGGCTGCTGCGGCCGACTTGCCCCGGCGCGGGAAACCGCAGCCCGGCACCACGGTTCTTGAGGTCAGCGGTCTGGTCAAGCAGTTTGGAGGACTGACGGCGGTGGATGACATATCGTTCACGCTTGAGGCAGGCCGGATCCTTGGTGTGATCGGACCGAACGGCGCCGGGAAATCGACGCTGTTCAACCTGTTGACCGGCGTTCTGGAACCCAGCGGTGGCAGCATCCTGCTGCATGGCGAGGCGGTGGCGGGGGCGTCGCAGGCCGAATTTGCGCGGCGGGGTGCGGCACGGACCTTTCAGCATGTGCTGCTGAACAATGATATGTCGGTTCTTGAGAACGTTGCCGTCGGGGCGCATCGGCGCGGCCATCGCGGCGCGCTCAGCGCGATGCTGCGGCTTGAGCGCAGCGAAGAGGCATCGATCCTGGCCGAGGCGCAGCGGCAGGTCCGGCGGGTCGGGCTTGGGGAATATCTGCATCTTCCCGCCGGTAGTCTGGCCCTGGGACAGCAGCGCATCCTTGAAATCGCCCGTGCGCTGGCCGCAGACCCCGCCATCCTGTTCCTTGACGAACCGGCGGCGGGCCTGCGCTATCATGAAAAGCAGCGGCTGGCGGAATTGCTGGATCAGTTGCGGCAAGAGGGGACGACGATCCTGATCGTCGAACATGACATGGAATTTGTGATGAATCTGGTGGACCGGCTGGTCGTGGTCGATTTCGGCCAGAAGATCGCCGAGGGCCTGCCCGCCGAGATCCAGCGCAACAAGCGCGTTCAGGAAGCCTATCTCGGGGTCGGGGAATGAGCCCGCTTCTTGAGGTGAGCGGGCTTTCGACCGGCTATGGCCGGGCCGAGGTCATCCGCGATCTGGATCTGCGGGTCGAGGCGGGGTCCATCGTGACCGTGATCGGGCCGAACGGCGCGGGTAAGACCACACTGCTGAACAGCCTGATGGGCCTGTTGCCAGCAAGGGGTGGGCTGCGTTTCGACGGTCAGGACATCGGCACGCTGGCCATCGAGGACCGTCTGGGCCTTGGCCTCGGTCTGATCGCCGAATCGCGCGAGCTTTTCGCCCGGATGAGCGTGGCAGACAATCTGTTGCTGGGCGGCTTTTCCCGCCGCCATATCCGTGACGGCAGTCGCGAGGCCGATCTTGAGGCCGCCTATGCGCAGTTTCCACGGCTGGGCGAACGCCGCGACCAGATGGCGGGTACGCTGTCCGGCGGCGAAAGACAGATGCTGGCCATCGCGCGCGGGCTGATGGCACGGCCAAGGCTGCTGATGCTGGACGAGCCGAGTCTGGGGCTGGCCCCGCGCATCGTCATGGAGGTGCTGACAAGGATCAGTTCGCTGCGCGAGACCGGGGTGTCCTTTCTGATCGTCGAACAGAACGCCCGCGCGGCGTTGAAAATCGCCGATTACGGTTATGTGCTGGAAGATGGCGCCGTCCGCAAGCATGGCCCTGCACAGCAGCTTGCCGATGACCCCGACATCCTGAATGCCTATCTGGGTCACGCCCGCTGATGACCCTGCAAGGCCCGGATCATTCCAGCGGCCGTCAGGGCTGACCCGTGGCAACGTCAACGGTGGCATTCAGCCAGTTGTGACGGCAGTGACAGTCGCAACACAGGGCCTGCGGACCACCGCCGACCCGGCGGCGCGATGCGCCTTGATTCCGGGCCGGGTCTGATGTTCAGCCTTTGCCAGAACGGCAGCAATATCTGCGCTTCCGGCCTTCAGGAACTGTCATTCGGCGAGGCATCTGGTGTCTGATCCCAAACAGACCTGCCCGTTGCGGCTGAACGCGGCCGGGCAGGTTCGCAGGTGACGACATGTTCCGGCATCGACAATTCGGTGATCATGACGTTACTCTTTCACCAGTCAACATATGCGCCCCCTTCGCTGGTTTCACGCGGCCTGCGGTCGCGAGACCATCTGCCGGTGCAACAGGATCACCCCGATGGCCAGAACGAAGGCTCCGCCGGAAATCGCCGTTGCCTTGAACAGCAACAGGATCGCCAGCGCCATACGGACCGCCAGTTCCCATGCCGCCAGCTTTCTGCGGTCGAACCCGGCAAGCACGCTGGAAATCAGGTACAGCGCGGCAACGATGCGCAGGATCAGCCAGGCCAGCGCGCCGGGATGCAGGTTGCCATCATATCCCGGCAGATAGCTGACCTGCCCCGGCCCCGAGGACGGGTCCACGATGGCAGGCGTGATCAGCAGCAGCTCGGGGTAGATGGCAAAGACGAAGGGGATCAGAAAGATCACGATGCCCGATTTCACCGCCGAAAAACCCGTGGCCATCGGCTCGGACCGCGCGATGGAGGCGGCGGCGAAGGCGGCAATGGCGACGGGCGGCGTGATCGCCGAGGCGACCGCGAAATAGAAGATGAACATGTTCGCGGTGAACAGCGACACCCCCAGCCCGGACAGGACCGGCCCCATCAGCAGCGCCACGTTGATATAGGCGGGCACGGCGGGCATGCCCATGCCCAGAACCACCGCCAGACCCATCGTCGCCGTCAGCGCGACAAGCTGCATGACGATAGACCCCTCTTGCCCCAGCCCCAGCGAATTCAGCCAATTCAGTACATCGACCGAGATATAGAAGGGCAGACCCGTCAGCTTGAGGCAGAAGTCGATGATCGAGACGGCAAGGAACATCAGGTACAGCGTGGACATGGTGACGCCCGCCTCGCTGAGGCAATCGACGATCCGCCGGGGCCGGGCGCGGACCTGCGGGTCCAGAAACAGCAGGACCAGCAGCAGCGCCACCGCCCACCAGCCCGCGCTGCCGACATCGCCCGCCGCGTTCCGGAACGCTTGTTGCAGCCATGACAGGCTTTGGGCGCGGCAAAGCCCGTCAGCCGAAAACACCCGTTCCGCACCAAAGACGCCGCCCAGCCAGCCGCAGCCGACGCCCTCTTTCTTGCTGAGCAGCAGGATCAGGATCAGCAGGATCGGGCCAAAGATCATCAGCAGGTTCAGCTTGTCTTGCCGGTCGATATGCATTTCCGGGGTCAGTTCGCCGATGGCGGTGATCTTTTGTTTGCGGGCCTGAAACACCACCGACAGGAACAGGCAGAAGAAATAGGCGATGGCGGGTAGGATGGCGGCGATGATCACCTGACTGTAGGGCGTGACCGTCATCGCAGCCAGCACGAAGGCCGCGACCCCCATGACCGGCGGCATGATCGACCCGCCCGACGAGGCGGCGGCCTCGATCCCGCCGGCAAAGACCTTTGAAAAGCCACGTTTGATCATCATCGGGATGGTCAGCACGCCGGTGGACAGGACATTGGTGATCGGCCCGCCCGAAATCGTGCCGAACATCGCCGATGAGACGATAGCGGCATGGGCCGGGCCTCCGTTCAACTTGCGCGTCCAGCGGAAGGCCAGCTTGATCAGCGACTGGCCCCCGGCCGAGGCGCCGAACAGCGAACCCAGCACCAGATAGGGAAAGATGTCGTTCAGGATGATGTCCAGAAACTGCCCGAACAGCCCGCTGGAGGTGCTGATCAGCGCGTCCAGCAGCCGGGGATAGCCATCCGCCAGCAGGCGCGGCTCACCCCCCAGTTTGGTGACAAGATACTTGCTCATGTCATCGGCGCCGAAAAAATACCACAGCAGCACCGTGATCCCGGTATAGGCCGAGATGATGATCGCCACCATCACCAGCGGCAGGCCCCAGACCTTGATGTTATAGGCCAGAAACACCGCGACCGCCGCCGCCATGATCGCGATCAGCCAACCCCCGACCGAGGCCACGCAATCGGGATTGTCCACGCTTGTAGGCTCGGGCAGGCCGAACAGGGCGGCGTTCTCGCGTTCGATCTGCAACGCCTGCTCGATCAGCGCGGCGCGGGTGCCGCTGATGTGGTCCACCAGGCAGACGGCGGGGTTTTCGTTCATATAGGTGGCAACGACGATCAGCGTGATCGCGACAAGCGCCACGTCCATGAACAGGCCGAACCTGGCCCAACCTGGCGACCTGTCGCGCCATGCCACCCACATCGAGTTGGTCAGCACGACGATCAGCATCATCAGCGTGAACATCAGCGGAAAGAAATACTGATAGGAAAAACGGCGGATTTTCAGGCTTTGATCGCCCGCAATGGCCTTGGCCAGCGCGTCCAGGCCGGGAATGCCGGGCATCGCGTTCACCATGCCTATCAGCACCAGCGCCAGCGCCATCCAATAGGCGACGCGCTGCGCCAGCCGCCCCGCATCATTGATCTCTGTTGTCGAGGTCATGTCATGACTGCCTTCAAATCCGCCGCGCCTGTCAGGCGGGCAGTGGGAAAACCACGGCCGGATCCCAAGACAGACCCGGCCTCTCGAATGACGTCAGGGTTTGGCGCAGTCCGGCAATGCCAGCCCGGCCTCTTCATGAGCGCGCACCGCGCCAGGGTGATATTTCAACGGGTTGTGACCGCACATGCCGGTCACGTCGGCCTCGGTTGCGCCAAGGGCCACCCATTTCATCAGGGGCAACTTGTTTTCAAAGCGGTCCAGATTGTCGAGATAGGCCTTGGTCAGGCGATAGGCCAGTTCCTCGTCCATATCGGTGCGTACCACGGTGCCGCCGGTAATGGCCGGAAGGCGGAAGGTGTCATCCTCGGACTGCACGGTGATGCCGTCAGGAAAATTCAGCTCGGCCACCGGGGCCTCGAACACGCCATTGCCGGGGCTGGTCAGAAAGGCCTTCATCGGCGGGCTTTCATAGACGGCCTTTGGAATGGAAAAGACGGTCATGTTCCCCGAGGCCGAGGCCTGAACCATCCGCGAATCGGGCACATAGATCGGCAGAACCGCCGCATCGACCGAGCCGTCGCGGATCACCTTGACCATCTGGCCCCAGTCGGTCTGGACGCCGGTATAGCCGGGGCCGTCCTTCAGGCTGGTCACGATCTGGATCAGGCCGCGCGCCGTGGTCAGCGCCGCGCCCTGCGGCGGGCCGTTCAGGACGTTCTTGCCTTGCAGATCGTCCCAGCCATGCACGGTCGAGCTGTCAAAGGAAAACAGGCCCGTCCCGCCAAAGCGATAGGTGAACAGGACGGCGGCGTTCTGAACCAGTTCCGCGCCCTTGTCCGGTCCAAGCGCGGCATAAGGCCCCGCGCCGCGTGACATCAGGAAGGGGGCCATAAAGGGCGTGGCCACCAGATCGGTGCGGCCCTCGACCAGATTGAGCAGGCTGTTGGTCAGCACCTGACCCTCAAGCATCTGAAACTGCGCAAGGCCCTGTTCCGAGGCCAGTTCGCCCAGAGTCGCGATCGCCGCATGGTTCGAGGAACCGGGCGACGTGATCTCGGCTGTGATGTTCGATTGTGCGAATACCGGGCCTGTCATCAGGCCAAGGGCCAGCGCGGCGGCAAGTTTCGACAAATGTGACATTTCATTTCCTCCCCAAAATGCCAACTTATGATGATATTTATCTAGACAGTGTGCTTGCTTATCACTTCTTTCCACGGACGCGCCTTCCGGTCGCGATAACGTCTGGTCAGTTCGGCGGGCGCGTCATCCTCGGTCATGACGCCCAGCATCAGGCCTTTTGTGCTTTTCTCGCTGCGCATTTCGCGGATTCTGGCCTTTCCGACCGTGGTGCGCTGCGCAGGTCGCAACGCCCAGTGTTCCAGCCGGTTCCGCATCCGAGTGACGATGTCGTCATGGGCAGGGCTTTCGCCCAGATCGTTCAGCTCGTTCGGATCCTGCGCCAGATCGAACAGCATCGGTCGGAACCCGCCCTCGAAATGGATGAACTTCCATCTCTGATCGCGCAGCATGAAGATCCGCGCGTCCTGTTCATTCAGCCCAAGCTCGCCTGCCAGTGGACGCATCGAGTAATCGTATTCGCTGAATGCCATGTCGCGCGGCAGGCTGGCGTTCCGGTCGCGCAGCAATGGCAGCAGCGAATGCCCCTCCAGAATGTGATCGCTGTCGGCGGGCGTGCCGCCGGCGACCTCAAGGAAGGTCGGCAAAAGGTCGATCGACTCGACCAGGGCATCGCAGACCGTTCCCCGCGTCGCATTCGCCTGTTCTGAGGGGTCATGGACGATCAGGGGGATCCTGACGGACGTGTCATGGAAAAAGGCCTTTTCGCCCATCCAGTGATCACCCAGATAATCGCCGTGATCGCTGGTGATCACGATCATCGTGTCCTGCATCCGGCCGGTTTCCTCTAGCCAGTCCAGCAGAACGCCCATCTGATCGTCGCATTGCCGGATCAGCCCCATATAGGCGCGCAACACCTTGTCGCGAACATCGTCGCGCGAAAAGGCGCGGCTGACCGGCAGTTGCATCATCCCGGCAAAGACGGGATGGGTTGACATGCGCTCGGCCTCGCTTCGGACGGGGGCAACGAAGTCGGTGGACCCGTACATGTCGTGATAGGGGGCGGGCACGACATAGGGCCAGTGCGGCTTGATATAGGACAGGTGACAGCACCAGGGCTTGTCGCCCTGCGCGGCGATGAATTCCATCCCCCGCCGGGTCAGATAGGGGGTTTCACTGTCCTCTTCGGCGATATTCGCGGGTTTGTCGCTGTTTTGAAGGAACCAGCCGGACAGCACATTCCCCGCGCCATCATTCGCGGAATTGGCGAAATCGTGCCAGGGATTGTCGCCGTCATAGCCCTTGCCCCGCAGAAATTCGTTATAGGTCGCCGCTCCGCGTTCATCATACAGACCCGCAGGGCCTTCGGGACGGACACCGTCATCGCGTTCAAAGACATCGAAGCCACATTCCGAGGCGCGCGCCCCGATGATGCTGTCAGGTTCCAGCCCAAGCCGCGCCATCCCCTCGGCATCGGCGGCCATGTGGGTCTTGCCGACCAGCCAGCAATCCATCCCCTGATCACGCAGAAAATCGCCCATCGTGCGTTCGCCGATCTTCAGCGGCACGCCGTTCCAGCTTGCCCCGTGGCTGTGGACATAGCGCCCGGTATAGGTGGACATGCGGGACGGCCCGCAAAGCGGCGACTGGATATAGGCGTTGTCGAACCGCACCCCGCGCGCGGCAAGGCGGTCGATATTAGGGGTGTGCAAATGCGGATGCCCATAGCAGCCAAGGTAATCCCGGCGAAGCTGGTCGAACATGATGAAAAGGATGTTTCTGGGCCGTCCCAATGCAGTCTCCGCGTATCAAGGCTTGCTGCAAGGCTAGGGAACTGCCGCGCATTTTGGAAATAATTTCTTATGGAAGGCCATAGCGAAACGGGTATGTTAATCCTGACTTGCGGCGGCCTCGCGCAGATATTGTGCCAGGATCGCGGCCTCGCCCGACAATTTGTGTCCGCGCAGGAAAGACAGCCCGACCGCGCCGATGACATCGCCGCCGCGCATGTCCAGACGCGATACCGTTCCCTGCGCCAGCCATTCGCGGGCCGAGCCAAGGGGCAGATAGGCCACCGCGTCCATACCGCTGAGATACCGCTTGATGAAGCCGACACTGATGGTTTCGATCCGGTTGGCAAATGTCCCGTGCCCGAGGCGGAACAGATAGCGGTCCAGCTCGTTCCGGATCGAGGTGCCGATGGGCGGCAGGATCACCGTATGGCGGTCCAGATCATGCGGGCTGATATCGACTTGCCCTTCCAGCGGATGCCCGGCGCGGACGATCATCACAGTTGGTTCGGAATACAGGTATTCAAAGATGAAATCCGGCTGATCCTCGATCAGAAGCTGGCGGCTGGTGATGAAATCAAGCTCGTTGCTGCGCATCATCCGGCACAAATCGACCGCAGACCCCTGTTGCAGATGTACCGTCACCGCCGGGCTGCGCTGTTTGAAACGCGCGACGGCGCGCGGGATGATGGTGCGGGCGACATTTGGCAGCATGCCGATCTTGACCGTCTCGGCGTGCCGCCGCCCCGCTGCGATCTGAAGGCCATATTCGATCTGTGCGAAACCGGCCTGAAGATGCTGGTGCAGCGCATCGCCCGCATCGGTCAGCAGCAGCCCGTTCGAGGTCCGTTCGAACAGGGTCTGGCCCAGTTCTTCCTCGATTTCCTTCAGGGTTCGGGACAGGGCCGGCTGCACCGTGCCAAGGGCCTGAGCGGCCCGTGTCAGGCTTTTGTGGTCGCACAACGCCAGAAAAACGCGGAAATGGCGCATTCTGACGCGTGAAAATCCCTGCATGATCCTGTTCCCCCGCCGCCCGTCCGCTTGCGCCCCTGCGCGCGCGGGCCGCCATCAAACTGCGGATGCGCCCAGATTTTTGTCAAGATGCCGCATGACTCGCAGGAATGTCTCAAGATCGCCGGGGGGGACGCCCTCCAGCATCTCGGCCTCGCATCCAAGCGCGATCGCAAGGATTTCGTCATGGGTTTGCAACCCCTTCCCGGACAATCGCCACTTGCGTTTGCGCGGATCGGTGGGTGAGGCGTCAAAGGTGACATAGCCGCCATCCAGCAGCGTCTTCAGTGACCGGCTTGCCGCCGCCTTGTCCATCGTGACCACCGCGCAGACACGATGCGCGGTAATGTCGGGTTCGATGTTCAGCATCGACATGACGCGCCATTCGGTGATGCCAAGGCCGAAACGTTCGCGATAGATGCTGGAGGTCCGGCGCTGCCATGCGTTCGAGACGACATTGATCAGAAACGGGGCATAGTTGCGGATGTCGATGACCGTATGTCCGCCCCTGTCCTTGACCGGAGAGGACAGCCGTTGCCGCCCGCCGCTGGTCTGATCTGTCGCCGTCATGATCCTCTCCGAAGCTTTCGTGCGGTCGGTTCTTAGCCCCTCATCCGGTCAATGTCACGGTTGCGTGGCACAGGGGACTGTCGCCCCCCGCGCCCGCGCCCGCGCCCATCAGAACTGTTCTTCGGGCATGTGAACGACCAGACCGTCCAGATCGGGCGTCAGCCGGATCTGGCAGGACAACCGGCTGGAGGCCCTGACCTCGGACGCCGCGCCTTCCAGCATGTCATCCTCGCCGTCCTTGCGGCTGCCTGTCTTGTCCGACCAGCCGTCATCGACATAGCAATGACAGGTCGCACACATCATCGAACCGCCGCATTCGCCGACGATGCCCCCGACATCGTTGGCGACGGCGGTTTGCATGACGCTGCTGCCCTCGCTGGCCTCGACGGTGGTTTCCGTCCCGTCGGCGCCGATATATGTCACCTTCACCATTCCGGCCTCCTTAGCTGGCGATCAATCTGAGCGGAAGTTTGTCAAGCGCGTGGATGGCGTTGTTCGGTCGCCAGACGGCGTCGCCTGCCGGTTCGATCCGCGCGACCTTTTCGGCCATGACGGTCAGCAGGGCCTCCATCTCGCCACGGGCGATATTCTGGCCGACGCAGCCATGGATCCCCGCGCCAAAGGCCATATGCCCGGCGGGGCGGCGGTCGATGCGGAAACTTTCGGGGTCGCCCCATTTCGCCGGATCCATATTGGCCGCGCCAAGAACGCAGATGACCTTGGTGCCTTCTTCCACCGGAAAGCCCGCGATTTCGGTGTCGCGGCCCGCCGTGCGCCCGAATGTATGCACGGGCGAGGTATAGCGCAGCACCTCTTCGATGGCGGGGCGGGCCAGCGACGGATCGGCGCGCAGTCTGTCCCATTCGCCGGGATTCTGCGAAAAGGCCCATAGCGCGTTGCCGATGCCCGTCACGGTGGTATCCACCCCAGCCGACAGGAAGGAACGGACCAGCATTGCGGCCTCGTCCTGCCCGATCTCGCCCGCATCGGCGGCGGCATAGACCATCGCGCCAAGGCCGTCATCGGTCAGCCGGTCGCGGGCGCAGGCCCCCATGATCCAGGGCGAGATCTGCGCGTTGCGCGTCAGCGCCCAACGGCGCATCGCATTATCCGGCCCCATGGCGTTAAAAACGCAGGCCCCGTAATCCACCAGATTGCGCTGATCCACGTCCTTCATGCCCAGTGCGGGCGGAAAGACCGCCACGGGGAAAGCCTCGGCCAGATCGGTGACGGCCTCGAAACTGTCCCGCGCCAGCAACTGATCCACCATTCGCGCCGCCGTTTCGCGGAACATGTCGGTCAGCGTCCTGACCACCTTGGGCGACAGCGCCCGCGCCATGACCTTGCGGGTGCGGGTATGGGCGGGCGGATCGACCTCAAGGATGATCGAGGGCGGGCGCCACGGCTCTCCGATCTTGAAATCGTTCAGACCGACCCCGCGCGAGGACACGAAATTCTCGTGATCGCTGAAAACCTTATGCGTCGTTTCGTATTGCCCCAGAGCCAGAATGGAAAAGCGCGGGATATGGACGACCGGGCCTTTCGCGACCAGTTCGCGGTAATATGGCACCGGGTCACGCAACAAATCCTCGTCATAGGGATCAATGTCCCAGACGGGCATGCCATCGGGCGGGGTTATGACCTTGTGGCCTTCGATAAGCTCCATGTCCTTCCTCCTCAGGTTTCGATGCCCACACCGACATGGCGGTGCAGCAAATCCGGGTTGCCTTGCAGTTCCCCGGAGGGTCCGTCAAAAACGATCCGGCCATTCGCGATCAGCACCGCCCGCGTCGCGAAACGCAGCGCGGCCTCGGCATGCTGTTCGACAAGGATCACGCTGCGCCTGCCGTCGGCGGCCAGATCCTCGAAAACGCGCATCAACTGTTCGCAGATGACCGGGGCCAGCCCCTCTAGCGGTTCATCCAGCAGGATCACATCGGGCCGGGTCATCAGCGTGCGGGCGATGGCCAGCATCTGCTGTTCGCCGCCCGACAATTGTGTACCACCATTGCGCCGGCGTTCCTTCAGGCGCGGGAACAGGGCATAGGCTTCGTCCAGACTGGCATCGCCGCGCATTGCCGCGATCAGGTTTTCCTCGACCGTCAGCGAGGGAAAGATGTCGCGGGTTTGCGGCACCAGCCCCAGTCCGGCGGCATTGCGGCGAAAGGGGGGCATGGTTGCGATCGGCTGCCCCTTTAGCCACAGCGAGCCGCCATGCAGCCGGGTCAGCCCCATGACGGTGCCCAGCAGCGTCGTCTTGCCCGCACCATTGCGCCCGATCACCGCCAGCCTTTCGCCGGGGGCAAGCGTCAGGTCGATGCCGCGCAGTACATGGGTCGGACCATAGCCTGCCGTGACATCCTTGAGTTCCAGAACCGGATCAGCCATGACCGCCCCCCAGATAAAGTTCACGCACCTGAGGATTTGCGGCGATGTCCTGCGGTGTGCCCTCGGTCAGGATACGTCCGGCCACCAGCACCACGATTGATCTGGCAACGCGGAACACCAGATCCATGTCATGTTCAATCACCAGCACCGCCAGATCCTGCGGCAGCCGTTCGATGGCATCGCTGATCAGATGCGTCTCGCCAGAGGGGACGCCCGCCGCAGGCTCGTCCAGGATCAGTACGCGCGGTTTCAACGCCAGCGTCAGCGCCATCTCGACCAGCCGCTGCTGACCATAGGCCAGCCCGGCGACCGGCTGATCGGCAAGCGCGGTCAGTTCGAACTGGTCCAGCAGGGCCTTAACCTCGGTCTCGACCCGCGCGTCGCCCGCCGCGCGGCGGAACATGCGATAGCCGCGCCCTTCGCGTTCCAGCACAGGCAGGCGCAGGTTCTCGCGCACGGTCAGCGAGGGGAACAGCGTGGTGATCTGAAAGGTCTTGGCGATGCCCAGTTTTACCCGGCCCGCCTCGTCCAGCGCGGCGATGTCCCTGCCGTCAAAGCGGATCGTGCCGCCGCTTGGCCGCAGAATGCCCGTCACCAGATTGGCAAAGGTCGATTTGCCCGCGCCATTCGGCCCGATCAAAGCCTTGCGCGCGCCCGGAGGCAGGTCGAAGTCGATATGTTCCGACACGGTCAGCCCACCAAAATGCTTGGACAGGCCGCGAACCTCAAGACCTTTCATGACGGCCTCCCATGATGCGGGTCAATGCGGCCGGGGCCGAGATCAGCCCCTTTGGCAGAAAGAACACCACTGCAAGGACCAGCGCGCCGATGACGAACAGCC
>NZ_JBKEBL010000288.1:0-19065 GCF_047973135.1 Paracoccus sp. (in: a-proteobacteria) | reverse complement strand
TCGGGCAGCGCAAAGACCAGCAGCGCACAGATCGCATTCAGCCCGGCCAGCGCCAGCGGATCGGCCATCAGCCCGGCGCGCAGCCGCACCGGCTCGGCGCTGAAATGGCCCAGATGGCTGTCGTCACGCGCCCTCCAGCGCAGGTCCAGCCGCGCACCCGGTTGCAGCATCGCCGCTCGTTTGCGCGACGCGCCGCCCGGAACCAGACCGGCATGACGGCCATACTGCACGGTCAGCACGTCGATGATCACTGCCGTCTCGCCATGCGGGCGGCGCGCGATCACGGTGCCTTCGGCCTGCCACTGCAATTCAGCCCTCCGGCAAGGTCAGGGAACCGTCCTCTGCCAGCGGCCAGAAAGGGTTGCAGGCGATTTCCCAGACATGCCCGTCAGGATCGGCGAAATAACCCGAGTAACCGCCCCAGAACACCTTTTCCGGGCGCTTGAGGCAGGTCGCCCCGGCATCCAGCGCCGCCTGAAACACCGCGTCGGTTTCGGCCTCATCCGCACAATTCTGAGCCAGCGTGATCGCCCCGGTCCCCAGAGCCGCGCCGGCCCGCCCCTGATCGGCAGCCAGATCGGCCTGCCCGAACAACCCCAGCACTGCGCCGTTCATCTGATAGAAGGCAATGCCGTCTTGCGATTCGGGATGTGGGGTCCAACCCCAGTTGCCGTAAAAGGCGCGCGCACGCGCCATGTCCGAGACGCCAAGCGTGATCAGGGTGACGCGTTGCTTTGGAAATGCCATGAAAACCGCCTTTCTGCCCCGACAAACCTGTCACGAGCCCGCCCTCCGGGCAAGGGATCACCGCGCGCGGCCCCGGCGGCGCTGTCCTGCCTCGCGCAGCAGCGAAAGGGTATAGATCGCCAGCGCCGCCCAGATCATCGGGAAGGCGATCATCCGTGCGCGGCCCATCGGTTCGTTGAACACGAATACCGCCGTCAGAAAGATCATCGTCGGCGCGACATAGCCCAGAATGGCGATGGTGGACAGACGCAGCAGCTTGGCCCCGTTGGCATAAAGCAGCAGCGGCACCGCCGTAACCGCACCGCATCCCAGCAGCAGCAATACATCGCGCAGGCTGCCATCGCCGAACCCGCCCTGCCCGGTCGCGACGCGCCAAAGCAGCCAGGCCAGCGCAAAGGGCGTCAGCAGGATCACCTCAAGCGTGAAGCCCTGGTTGGGACCAAGCGGCAGGCTTTTCTTGCAATAAGCATAACATCCCCAGGTCAGGACCAGCGCCACGGCGACCAGAGGCAGGCGACCCGCCTCGATCGTCAGCACGACCACAGCCGCAAAGGCCAGCCCCACGGCCAGCATTCGGGCGCGGTTCAGCCGCTCTCCCAGCAGAAGCATGCCCAGAGACACGGCAAATAACGGGTTGACGTAATATCCCAATGCGGCATCCAGCGCATGCCCATGCGCAATGGCCCAGACATAGGTCAGCCAGTTCAACGAGATCAGCGTGGCGGTCAACGCCCCCATGGCCAGCAGGCGCGGCGTCCGCAGCGCCTCCAGCACCTGCCGGGCGCGCCCCTGCCAGACCAGCACACCCGCCGCGATGGGCAGCGACCAGATCACACGATGCACGATCACCTCAAGCGCGGGAATATCGGGCATCAGGCTGAGATACAGCGGCAACAGCCCCCAGATCATGTAAGCCGACAGGGCAAAGGCGAAACCGCGCGGCGAATCGCCATCCGAAGGGGGCTGGTCACTCATGCGATCTGCATATGCTGCAAATCCGGCGGATGCCAGCGGCAGAGAAGGGGGCGGAATTACATGGCCGGTTCGACGGGTATGAAGATCGTCCCGTCAGAGGCTTTCGGCAGGTTCTGAATAAACTTTCTCACATTGTCATCGGTCGTCCAACGCGGCAACTGGTCGTCCGTCTCAAGCATGATCCTGCCGCTTGGATCGGTGATATAGGGCTTGAATTCACCGTTATCCACGCGCCCCAGAATGCCAGCCCCATTGGTCGGCGAAGGGGTCACAAGCCAGTCCTGCGGGATTTTGTGTGGTATAGCCCCTTCGGTCTGGTCGATAAACGCCCCCGGCAGTTCAAAACCCTTCGTAGAAGGCGCCGTGCCACCAAATCCGGACCCAAAGTCAGCGCCACCGGCGTTGGAACTGAGCGTCCCGATGACGGTCCCAGTGGTACCTGGGCTCGCGCGTCCCAGCGTCACCCTGCATTCATTCCAGCCGTCATCCTTACCCTTCTTATATGCGGCGATAAGTTCGTCCTCAGTGATCTGGGCCTGCGCAGAAGCTGCATAAAACACGCCGCTTGCTGCAAGCATGAAAGAAAAGAGTTGCATGTCATTTTTCCTCCAGGATTCCTAAAATCTCAGCGTCGGACGGTTGGCTGGGTCCGGAAATGGCAGGCGCGGCCCGAGCGGTCTTTGGCGAGGCTAGTCCGATAACATATTCATCGCTATTCGCCATGTCAGAGATGGAGAAAATAGCATAGGCCGCGCCATCCGTGGTCGTCAGATCGCTGCGAGTGAAATACTGAACAGACAGCAAACCGACACCCAACACCACCAGCAACAAACCCGGAGAGGATGCCGATACCGCGCCCTTGAAGCCGGCGCCCTCGGCACTGGCCTTGCCATCCCCTTTCATGTTGACCCTGCCCACAATCAGGGCGCTGCCGATCATGATCACGAAAACGGCTGCGAGGGTTACGAAAAAATCGATCCAGGTTCGCGTCACCAGCAAGGAGGCGGCCCGGTTGTTACGTGCCGCAATGGTATCGACTTCCAATGCGGCCAGCACCGATAACGGTTCGGGACTGTTTGATGAAACACGTTCCAGAAGCTGTTTCGTCTGCTCGATCCCCGATCCGGACTGAACCCGCTCAAGAACCTGTTTCGTGTCCTGATAACCGGCCGAGCCTAGGACGAAAACTGCCACAACCGCCGCAAGTAAAAGAAGGGGATACAATAAACGGTCGATCCAGGAATATAAGACATCCTTATCCGATACTGCCATCCTCCGCCCCCCAAAAAGTATTAGCGGTGTTATGGTATATTAAATAAAATGAAATTAATAGTTCAAAAATGCCGCGCTTACCGTCCACACAGGAAAACGCGATGCACCCTTGGGCCGATCATATAGCTGACGGAAGCTGATTTTCATGAAAAAATCTGCGCAGCATTAGCGTAAAATCAAAGGACTATAGCCAGACAGCATGATCGCTTTAAGCGCGTCTGGCTATAAACCCTCTTGCCCAAGCAGCGTAGTGCCGTCGCGGGATTCGATTTCTATGACCCACAGGTCGGGGTCGAAACCGCGCTGGCGGGCGATGGCCTGATCCACTGTGGTTTCGGGCCCGTCGGCGGTCAGGGTCCAGGGGCGCTGATCGGTTTCGAAATCCCATTCCCGGGCATAAAGCTGCGCGGTGCCGTCCAGCCGGGCGCATTTGACCAGCACCGCGCCCGCCGTGTCATCGCCATGCGACAGCACATAGGCCGGGATATGGGCCAGCCCCAGACGGGTCAGATAGGCCGAGACCCAGACCCCGGCGGCCAGCCGAGGCTCAGGCATCGCCGTCGCGGAAATCGAGGCCGATTTCGCCGTAGCGTTCCGCCTCTTCCAGCCAGTTCTCGCGGACGCGGACCTGAAGGAACAGATGCACGCGGCGGCCCATGAATTCCTCAAGCTCGATGCGGGCGGCCTGCCCCACGGCCTTGATCGTTTCGCCGCCCTTGCCCAGAACGATGCCCTTGTGGCCCGGACGGGCAACATAGACGACCTGTTCGACGCGGGCGCTGCCATCCTTGCGTTCTTCCCAGGATTCGGTCTCGACTGTCAATTGGTAGGGAATTTCCTCGTGCAGGCGCAGGGTCAGCTTTTCGCGGGTGATTTCGGCCGCGATCATGCGCATGGGCAGGTCGGCGATCTGATCCTCGGGGTAAAGCCACGGCCCCATGGGCAGCGTCCCGGCCAGCCAGCCGCGCAGGTCGTCGCAGCCATAGCCCTTTTCGGCGGAAATCATGAAGGTCCGCTCGAAGGCAAAGGCCTCGTTCAGCTTTTGCGACAGGGCCAGCAGGACATCGGCCTTGACCCGGTCGATCTTGTTGATGATCAGCGCGACGGGTGCCTTGCGGTCCAGCGCGGCCAGCGATCCGATGATCGCCTGCACGCCATCGGTCATACCGCGATGCGCCTCGATCAGCAGCAGGATGATGTCGGCGTCCGAGGCACCGCCCCAGGCCGCCGCGACCATCGAACGGTCCAGCCGCCGGCGCGGGCGAAAGATGCCGGGCGTATCGACAAAGACGATCTGGGCCGGGCCTTCGATGGCGATGCCGCGAATGCGGGCGCGGGTTGTCTGGACCTTGTGGGTGACGATGCTGACCTTGGCACCCACCATCCGGTTCAGCAAAGTCGATTTTCCCGCGTTCGGTTCGCCGATCAGGGCGACAAAGCCCGCGCGGGTCGTGGGTTCGTTCATTCGCGGCCCTCCAGCCGGTCCAGCATGGCCTGAGCGGCCGCCTGTTCGATGCTGCGTTTGGTGCCCGCGCCCATGGCCTCGGCCGAGCGGCCATCCGCAAGATTAACGGTGATACGAAAGATCGGCGCATGGTCGGGGCCGCTGCGGTCGGTCTGCTGATAAAGGGGCGGCGGCATGCCGTTCGCCTGCGCCCATTCCTGAAGCGCGGTCTTGGCGTCGCGCGGGTCGTCGTCCAGATTGTTCAGCCGGTCGGCCCACAAACGCAGCACGACATCGCGCGCGGCCTCGAATCCGGCATCCAGATAGACGGCAGCCAGCACGGCCTCCATCGCGTCGGCCAGCAGCGCCTCTTTGCGGCGACCGCCCGTCATCATCTCGGACCGGCCCAGCTTCAGCACCTCGCCCAGACGGATCTGGCGGGCAATGGCGGCGCAGGTCTCGCCCCGGACCAACGCGTTATAGCGCGGCGCAAGCTGCCCCTCGGATGCCTGCCGGTCGGCCTGAAACAGCGCCTCGGCAGTCACAAGCCCCAGCACGCGGTCGCCCAGAAATTCCAGCCGCTGATTATCGGGCCGGGTCGCCGTCGCGATAGAGCCATGCGTCAGCGCCCGGATCAACAGTTCGGGCCGCGCGAAATCGTGGCCCAGCCGTCCCATGAAAGCCTGAATATCCGCGCCCGGCTTCAATTGACCGCCTTGAAAAAGCGGTCCGCGCGCCAGGTCCAGAAATACAGAAGCGAGCGTCCGGCGGACGAGAACATGATCCGGTCGGCCCGCCCGATCAGGAATTTCGCCGGAACGAAGCCAAGGCCCCCGATTTCTTGCGGAAAGCGCGAATCTTCGGAATTGTCGCGATTGTCGCCCATGAAGAAATACTGACCCTCGGGGACGGTGAAGGTCGGCGTGTCATCGGCCACCCAGCCATCGGTGATGTTCAGCACATCGTGACTGACGCCATTGGGCAGGGTTTCGGTCGCGCGCTGCTTGACGCATTGGCCGCCTTCGGGAACCGGGTCATTGACGCAGCGCGGCACAAGGCCCTGCGGCCCCTGCCGTTCCTTGGTCTCGACGAAATCGCCTGCGGGCTGAACCGGTACTTCCTGCCCGTTGATCCACAACCGCCCGGCCTTCATCTGCACCGTATCGCCCGGCAGGCCGATCACCCGCTTGATGAAATCGACGCCGCGGGTCGGATGGCGAAAAACCACGACATCGCCGCGCTCAGGTTCGCTGCCAAGGATCCGCCCCGGAATGGGACAGATCGAAAACGGGCAAGACACGGCGGAATAGCCATAGGCCATCTTGTTGACGAACAGGAAATCGCCGATCAGCAGCGTATCCTTCATGCTGCCCGACGGAATCCAGAAGGGCTGAAAGAACAGGGTCCGGAATATCCCTGCGATCACCAGCGCCCAGAAGATCGTCTTGACCGTCTCCCAGATGCCGTCCTTGGTTTTCCCTGCGGTGCTGTCGGCCATTGTCTGATCCTTGTGGCTGCGCGCGCTGTATCATCGATTGCCGCGTTCAATGTCGGTGACGGGGGGTAAAGTCAACCCGCGCCGCCATCTGCGGGCCTTGCCTCGATCACGACGAAAGCCTGCGCCCAGGGGTGATCGTCGGTCAGGGTGACATGAATAACGGCCCGGCACCCCGCCGGAGTCATCTGCCGCAGCTTTTCCGCCGCCCATCCGGTCAGTTCCATCACCGGCTGCCCGCCCGGCAGGTTGCTGACAGCCATGTCGCGCCAGCTTATGCCCATCGCCAGCCCGGTCCCAAGCGCCTTGGAACAAGCCTCTTTCGCGGCCCATCTTTTGGCCAGCGTCCCCGCCTCATCCTTGCGGCGCGCGGCCCTGGCCAGTTCGGTTCCAGTGAATACACGATTGCGGAAACGGTCCCCGAAACGGTCCAGAGTCGCCTGAATCCGTTCAATATTCGCAAGATCGGTGCCGATGCCGATGATCATGGGCGATACCGTCCGGCGGGGATGGCGGCGGGCGGCATGATCAGTCCCGGCCGCTATAGCTGACCTTGCCGGTCTGCTGATCGACGGTGATCGTGAACAGCGACCATTCGCCTTCGGGTTCCAGACGGAAGGGCATGGCGATGGTCAGCCCGGTCTGCGGGTGATAGGCGACATCGCGCTGCCCGAAATCAATCGCGGCAAAGCCCGTGTGCTGGTCGCGGGCGATCAGATGACACTGCCGCGCCCCCAGTACATCGCGGGGCGGATGCAGCACCGCAAGCTGATACGAGGCGACGGCGGGTTCGACAAGGTCGATCAGCGCAAGCCGCACATCGCCATTGGCATAAACGGCGCTGTTCTGATCCCAGGGTTCGACGATGGAATCAAGCTCCATCCCGTCGGGACAAGGAATCGCCAGCGCAACCGCCGGCGGATCGGCGGCAAGAACGGGACCGGCGGCCAGACAGGCGGCCAGACAGGCGGCAAGCGATATGCGGATCATTTGCGGGCCTCCTTCCTGCAATGAACGACCCTGCCCTGTTCGGTAGCGGCAAACAAGTGATTGCGGCAACGGTCCAAAATCGTCCGATCCGTCCCGGCAAAGCCTGACGCCCGGCACGACGATGATGACAGAACCGGTCTCAAGATTCGCTCGCTGACCTGAATGCGTTCGGATAGCTGAACCTGAGCGCCCGGTGAATACGCGGCATGTAGTCATCTTCCGTCTCGTCCGGCGTGATCTCGACCAACGGGATATTGGCCTTCTGAAACGCGATACGTTTGACTTCATCTCGCAGGGCGGTTGCTTCATCCTGCTGATGCTCGCGTCCCTGAAACTCTATCGCGACACGCGGATGAAAATGATAGCAGGTCAACAGGAAATCGACGCGTTTCGAATTGATGGCGCCCTGACCGAGTTTGTGAAATTTATCTGAAAAATCTCTCTCTCGCACTGCGTGAACGAACTCGCCCATATTGACTTGCGCCAGAATGCGTACCTGACGCTTGAGGTTCCAGCCTGCGGTCACGCGCTGTTCGATCTTGCGAAACAAATCTGCCTCTTTCTCATGCAGGACCGGATGACAGGAAAAATTGCTCTTTTCTGCAATCTCCGCAAACATGCGCTGGCGATAGAGGGGATCCTGAGGCGGTGGCTGCGCGGTTTGCACAGGAATTGTCGGGTGCCGTTGTCTTGCCGCAAGCTTGCGGCTTTGGAGCCGCCGGTAGGCGACCGCAGCGATCACAACAGACACAATGATCAGTTCGATCATGAACCCAATCCCCCCCCGCGCGCCTTGTCCATGCGGCGGCGCATTTCACGGATGGCCGGGTCAAGGCCGGTAAAGACCGACTCGGCGATCAGGAAATGGCCGATATTCAGTTCGGCCACCTGCGGAAAGGCGGCGACGGGACCGACCGTTTCGAAGGTGAGGCCGTGGCCCGCGTGAACCTCAAGCCCCAGACCAGCGGCCAGCGCCGCGCCCTTGCGCAGCCCGTCAAGCTCGGCATCGCGTTCGACGGTCCGGCCTTCGGTATCCAGATCGCAATAGGCGCCGGTATGCAATTCGACCACCGCCGCGCCGATACGGGCGGCGGCCCTGATCTGTGCGGGTTCGTGGCCGATGAACAGCGACACCCGGCAGCCCGCCTCGCGCAGGGGGGCGATGAAATCGGCCAGATAAACCTCGTTCCCGGCGACATCCAGCCCGCCCTCGGTCGTCCGTTCCTCGCGCTTTTCGGGCACGACGCAGACCGCATGCGGGCGGTGACGCAGGGCGATACGCTGCATTTCCGCCGTCGCGGCCATTTCCAGGTTCAACGGCAGGCGCAGATGTTCGGTCAGCGCCTCGATATCGGCATCGCTGATATGGCGGCGATCCTCGCGCAGATGGGCGGTGATGCCGTCCGCGCCCGCCTGTTCGGCGATCTGCGCCGCGCGCAGAGGGTCGGGCCATGGCGTACCGCGCGCATTGCGGATCGTGGCCACGTGATCGATATTGACGCCAAGACGCAGCATTTCGGTCCTCCGGTTATTCGGGGGCACCTTAGCGGGGTGCCGGCGGCTCTGCCAGTTCCGTCGCGACCGACCACCAGCCATGCTTTTGCAGCGCAGCCGCCGCCCGTGCCGCCTGCGCCGCCCCTGCGAAAATCCCGAAGCAGGTCGCGCCCGAGCCCGACATCCGCGCCAGCCCCGCCCCCTGCCCCGCCAGCGCCGCCAGAACGCTGTCGATCACCGGCGCGATCCGGCGGGCCGGGGCCTCAAGATCGTTGCGGGTGCCCACCGCCAGCCAGCCGGTCAGCGCGCGTGCATCGGCAAAGTCGGGAATCGGCGGCAGGGGTGGATTGTCGCGCTGCGGCATCGCCGCAAAGACCTGAGGGGTCGCCACCGCCACGCCCGGATTGACCAGCACCAGATGCAGCGCCGGCAGGGGCGGCAGCGGGGTCACGACCTCGCCCACGCCTTGCATCCGCGCCGGAACCGAGGCGATGCAGACCGGCACATCCGCCCCCAGCCGCAAGGCATCGGCAGGCAGCGCATGGCCCATCCGTGCCAGCCCGCGCAGCACCGCCGCCGCATCGGCCGAGCCGCCCCCGATCCCTGCCGCAACCGGCAGGTTCTTGATCAGCCGCAGCGCCGCCGCCCCGCCCGCCAAACGCGCAGCACGCAGACACAGATTGCCCTCATCCGCCGCAAGCCCGGTGGCAAACGGGCCGTCGATGCACAAAGACAGCGGGCCGGGGGACAGTTCGACCACATCGCCCACCGCTGCGAAACAAACCAGCGAATCCAGCAGGTGAAAACCATCCCCGCGCTGCCCGGTCACATGCAGCGCAAGGTTCAGCTTGGCCGGGGCCGGTTCGGCCAGAACGGATGCCATCGAAAGTCAGTCCGCTGCCTGCGTCTGGGGCAGGTTCTCGGTCTTGCCCTCGGCCTTTTCCTCGGCCAGCACCGCATCCAGCCCGCGATCCAGCTTGGCGCGGATGCGTTCGGGATCGACATCGCCGCTTTCGCCCGGCTTCAGCGACAGGGCGCGCTGCCACTGGATTTCTGCCTCGCGCTTGCGGCCAACCATCCAGTAGATATCGCCCAGATGGTCATTGACCACCGGATCCGAGGTCATCGAGCCCACTGCCTTTTCCATCGGCCCCACGGCGTCTTGAAAGCGGCCAAGCCGGTAATAGGCCCAGGCCAGCGAATCCAGAATATAGCCATCCTCGGGCGACAGATAGACGGCGCGCTGGATCATCTTCAGCCCCTCGTCCAGGTTTTCGTTCCGGTCGATCCAGCTATAACCCAGATAGTTCAGCAGGCTGGCCTGATCGGGGTTGATCTTGATCGCGGCCTGCAAATCCGCCTCGGCACGTTCGAAATTACCTGAACGTTCCAACGCAATTCCCCGTGCATAAAGGGGGAACCAGCGCGCCTCGGGCGAGGAATCGGCCAGCAGTTCCAACGCCTTGTCATAGGCCGGAACGGCATCGTCAAAGCGTTCCTGCTGACGCAGCAGATCGCCAAAAGCCACCCAGACCTGCGGCAGATCGGGATAGGTCCGGGTCAGATCAAGCGCGGCCTTTTCGGCCTCGGGCAGGTGGCCGGCCCGCGACAGGGCGTCGATCCGCGACAGCTCGGCCACGGGACGTACCGCCCCCAGACGGCGCAAAGCCTCGTATTCCGTCGCCGCAAGCTCGAATTGCTGCTGGTCCAGCAACAATTGCCCTGCCATCAGCCGCGCCTGCGCGGTATCCGGCGACAGCCATGCCGCCAACCGTGCATTGATCAGCGACAAGGGCTCGGGTTCGGCGCTGGAGGCAAGGGCCGTCGCAAAGGTCAGAAAAACCTGCGCGATCCCGTCAGCGGGGGTCTTGACCACGTCAAAGGGAATGGGCGTGCCATCCTGCAACCGCTTGCGCAGATCCTCAAGCTGGGGTTCGGTTTCGATACCGTCGATATCGGCCAGCACCTGCAACGCGTCGTCCCGCCGTTCCAGCCGGGCCAGAACCTCGACACGTGCGGTCACGCCCAGAAGATGATCGCCGACCTGCGGCTGGGCCAGGAGATCCTGCGCACCCTCGTAATCACCGACCGTCGCCTTGGCCAGCGCCAGATGATATTTCACCATCGGCGCAAATGCCTGATTTTTCGACAATTCCTCGAAGGCCACCAGTGAATCCTGCGCGCGGCCCGCCCCCAGCAGCGCCCAGGCGTTCAGCATCCGGTCCAGCAGATTGATATTCTCGCCATCCCCGCCATTCGCGTCATCCGCCACCGCCTGACGTTTCCCCAGCAGCTCCAGCAGTCCCGTCCAGTCGCCGGAATGCGCCAGCTTGGCCCGTTCGACCAGATGCGACAGTTCCGTTTGTTCGCCTCGGATATTCATCTGATCGGCCAGCATGACCGCGCGTTCGATATCCCCGGCCGAGACAAGCGCCACCAGAGCGCTGTCAAGCAACACCGGATTGCCCGGATCATGCGCGATCGCCTGCGAGAAATAGCGTGCGGCAACGGCATAGTCATTCTCGACCACGGCCAGACGCCCGGCAAGATACGGCCCCGCCAGGCCGAATGTCAGCGGCGCAGGTGCCTGCGCCCCGGCGGGCGCGGCGGCGCCGTCGGCTTTTGGCTGGGCCACATGTTCCGGGCGCGGCGGCGGAGGCTGCTGGGCCAGGGCAGGCTGTACCAGCGCCGCAGCGGCCACAAGGGCGATCACGGCCAGATTCGGTCGGGTCTTGCTCAGGTCAGTCATCACAAAATCACAAATTTGTTTGCGGAACCCTAGCCGCCCACCAAGGCGCAAGCAATGCACCCCGCCAAAAACCCCCCATCACATGTTCGGGTAATTCGGCCCGTCGCCACCCTGCGGCGTAGTCCAGGTGATATTCTGCGACGGATCCTTGATGTCGCAGGTCTTGCAATGGACGCAGTTCTGGAAATTGATCTGAAAACGCGGGCCATCATCGCCCTCCAGCACCTCATAGACCCCGGCCGGGCAGTAACGCTGCGCGGGTTCGGCATATTCGGGCAGGTTCACGCTGATCGGAACCGAGGGATCCTTCAGACGCAGATGGCAGGGCTGGGATTCCTCGTGATTGGTAAAGCTGAACGACACGTTGGTCAGCCGGTCGAAGGACAGCTTGCCATCGGGTCTGGGATAGTCGATGGGCGCGAAATCCGCAGCCTTTCCAGTGGCCTGAGCGTCGGTCTTGCCGTGTTTCCACGTCCCCAGAGGGTTCCAGCCGGTAAGATTGGCGACCCACATGTCAAAGCCGCCAAGGGCCAGGCTGCCCCAAAGGCCCATCCGCGACCAGATCGGCTTGACGTTGCGCACGCGACGCAGATCCTTGCCGATGGCACCGCCGCGCACTGCCGCGTCGTAATCTGACAGCCGGTCGCCCTCGCGCCCCGCCGCAAGGGCCGCTGCCGCCGCCTCGGCCGCCTCGATCCCCGAGATCATGGCATTGTGGTTGCCCTTGATGCGCGGCACGTTCACCAGCCCGGCCGAACAGCCCAGCAACACCCCGCCATCGAAGGCAAGTTCGGGAATCGACTGCCAGCCGCCCTCGCTGATTGCACGGGCGCCATAGGCGACGCGCTTGCCCCCCTCCAGCAGCTCGGCAACCATGGGGTGATGCTTGAAGCGCTGAAACTCCATATAAGGATAAAGATGCGGGTTGGCATAGTTCAGGTGGACGACGAAACCGACCAGAATCTGATTGTTCTCAAGATGATAGATAAAGCTGCCGCCGCCCGCGTTCTTGCCAAGCGGCCAGCCCATCGTATGCACGACCCGGCCCGGATGAAACTTGTCGGGCGCGATTTCCCAGATTTCCTTCATGCCAAGGCCGAATTTCTGCGGATCATGGCCCTCCGAGAGGTTCAGCTTGCCGATAATGTCCTTGGCAAGGCTGCCGCGCACGCCCTCGGCGATGAACACATATTTGCCATGCAGTTCCATCCCCGGCTCATACATCGCGCCCGGCGTGCCATCGGCCTCAAGCCCCATCTCGCCGGCAACCACGCCCTTGACGCGCCCGCCGTCCCAGACGATCTGGCTGGCGGCCATGCCGGGGAAAATCTCGACGCCCAGTTCTTCGGCCTGCTCGGCCAGCCCGCGGCAGACATTGCCCATGCTGACAATATAGTTCCCGTGATTCGACATCGGCGGCGGCATCGGCCAGTTCGGCACCCGCACCTCGCCCGAGGGGCCAAGGATGTAGAAATTATCATCCGTCACTTCGGTGGTGACAGGTGCGCCCTTCGCCTTCCAATCGGGGATCAGCCGGTCCAAACCGCTGGTATCAAGCACCGCGCCCGACAGGATATGCGCGCCGATCTCGGAGCCTTTCTCCAGCACCACCACCGAGATCTCGGGGTCGATCTGCTTGAGCCGGATCGCCGCCGACAGGCCCGATGGCCCGCCCCCCACGATCACGACATCATATTCCATGGATTCGCGTTCAATCTGGCTATCTTCGGTCATGGCGGCGGCTTCCCCTCGAAATTTGCTGACACAGCCCTAGCCTGCACTGACCCCAAGAGCAATCATCATGCGTGCAAACCATGGGCCAAAATTGGCCCAGCCTATGATCTCGGGCCTTGCATTGGCCGAAAAATTCGGGTCACCTGTCCGAACCCTTCCGATCGCCCCTGTCATCCTGATGGCGGGGGTGTTTGATTGATATTGACGACGCAACACGAATAACGGCAACACAAACAACAAGGGCAGGATCGCGATGGATAAAATCCCGATGACCCGCAGCGGCTTTGACCGGCTGGAAAAAGAGCTGACCGAGCTGAAGTCGAAAGAGCGCCCCGCGATCATCCGGCAGATTGCCGAGGCGCGCGAGCATGGCGATTTGTCCGAAAACGCCGAATATCACGCGGCGCGGGAAAAGCAGGGCTTTATCGAGGGCCGCATCAAAGAGCTTGAGGCGATCCTGTCGCGCGCCGAGGTGATCGACCCGGCCAAGCTGTCCGGCGCGGTGAAATTCGGCGCGACCGTGCAACTGGTCGATGAGGATACCGATGAAGAGCGGACCTATCAGATCGTCGGCGAAGCCGAGGCCGATATTGAAAGCGGCCGGCTGAATCTGCGCTCGCCACTGGCGCGCGCGCTGATTGGCAAGGAAGAGGGTGACAGCGTCGAGGTCAAGACACCGGGCGGGCTGCGCAGCTACGAAATCCTTGCCGTGAATTACGTGTAACCATGTCTCCGCGCGACCGTCTGTCCGGGCTTGCCGGCGAAAGCCCCCTGATCGTGGTTGGCCTCGTGCTGACCCTGCTCTGGCTGGTCATGCTGGCCCTGTTCTGGCTGCTGGCCCCGATGGGCGGCGGCGCAGGCGGGCTGGTTGCGGCGATGGGGGCGGTGATCCCGGTGGTGCTGATCTGGCTGACCGTGGGGCTGGCCCGTGCCATTCACGACCTGCGCGTCGAGGCCGCCGATCTGCGCTTACGCCTCTCTGAGATGCGCGAGATGGCCGCCACCCGTGGCCGCCCGCCAGCACCCCTGCCGGAACAGCCTGCGCCTGTGACCCGTGCCCCTGCCTCTACGCCAGCGCCTGCACCACGACCACGGGCGGCAACAGCCCCCGATATTCGCCAAAAAGCCATGCGCTTTGATGCACCCGAGCCGGTCGAGATCTCCCCCGACGCGCTGATCCGGGCGCTGAATTTCCCCGATGGTCCCGATGACAGGCCCGCCATCGAGGCCCTGCGCGCGGCGCTGAAAGATCACGACAGCGCCCGTGTGCTGCGCGCGGCGCAGGATGTGATCACATTGCTGGCCAATCATCACATCTATATGGACGATCTGCCCCCCGATCCGGCCCCGGTCGCGGTCTGGCGGCGCTTTGCCGAAGGCGCGCGCGGCAGTGCCGTGGCGGCTCTTGGCGGCATCCATGACGAAACCGCGCTTGAGGTCGCCCAGGCCCTCTTGCGCACCGACGAGATCTTCCGCGACACCGCCCACCACTTCCTGCGCCATTTTGACGTGCTTCTGACCCGCAACCTGCCCCGGCTGGAAGATGCCCAGATCGAATTTCTCGCCACCACCCGCACCACCCGCGCCTTCATGCTGATCGGCCGCGCAGCGCATAGTTTCGGGTAGGCGCGTCTCTCTCCCCGTTTCACACGGGTTTGCGCAGGATCGCGACCCGTCCTGACCATGGCCAGCCGAAGCGCCCTGTGGTTTCCTCGGTGAATCCAAGGCGTTGATAAAACGTCAGAGCCGCACGATTTGAGCATTGCACTTCGGCCCTCAACCCTTTGCGACCGCGTGTCAGTGCCGCGCTTTGGGCCGCAAGGATCAAGGCCCGGCCGATGCCCTGACGCCGCTGGTGCGCCACGATCCCGTCGATCACCAGATCGGATGTCGCGGGGGCGGCGCGGTAGAGCAGCCCCGCGACGCCCATGCCGCCCGCCAGAAATCCCCCCGTCTCATCGCGCAGGCCCCTCACACCGATCACATGCGCGCCCTCATCAAGCGCCACGATCCCATGGCTGGCCTGCGCGCGGCGCGCCCCGAATCCGCCGCTGAAAGTTTTGCACCACAGGCGCGCGGCATCAGGCAGGGCATGGTCGGGGATCGGCGTGCAGATCCGCATGATTCAAGCTTGCCTCTGATTGCACAACATGCAACCAAGATGGCTGCAAATCGTTCGGGATAAAACCCCTCATGGCATCCGCCCCCAAAGCCTCGGCATATGAACGCGCCCTTGCCCGCAGCCCGGCGCAGGCCTTTCGGCATGGGCTCATCCAGTCGATTCCCTTCCTTCTGGTCATCCTTCCCTTCGGGGTGCTCTTCGGGGTGGTTGCCAATGAGGCCGGGCTGGAGATTGCGCAGATCATGGGGTTTTCGGTGCTGGTGCTGGCCGGGGCCTCGCAATTTACCGCCGTGCAACTGATCTCGGATCAGGCGCCGGCGCTGGTGGTGGTCCTTCTGGCGCTGGTGGTCAATCTGCGGATGGCGATGTATTCAGCCTCGCTGGTGCCTTGGCTGGGCAAGGCGCGTGGCTGGCAAAAGATATTGGTCGCCTATACGCTGCTGGATCAGAACTATGCCCTCTCGATCCAGCATTACGAGCGTTACCCGCGCCTTTCCGTGCCCCAGCGCTTTGCCTATTTTGCCGGGACGGCGGTGACCATGTGCCTGCCATGGATGGCGGTGACATGGCTGGGTGCGACGCTTGGCAATGCGATGGGCAATATCGTCGGGCTGGATTTCGCCCTGCCGATCACCTTCATCTCCATGTTCGCGCCGATGCTGCGCAGCCTTGCGCATGTGACCGCCTGCGCGGTGGCGATCACCGGCGCGCTGTTGCTGGCGGGGCTGCCCTCGGGGTTGGGGCTGCTGATCGCGGCCCCCATCGGCATGGCCGCGGGTGCCGGGGTCGAGACCCTGATGCAGCGCCGCAAGGACGCCCTCGCGCCATGAACCTCTATCTGTCCAACGCCACCATCTGGACCATCATCGTGATCCTCGGGATCGGCACGTTTCTGCTGCGCTGGTCTTTTCTGGGCACGCTGGGGCAACGCGATCTGCCGCCATGGATCCTGCGGATGCTGCGTTATACGCCGGTCTCGGTGCTGCCCGCGCTGGTCGCTCCGCTGGTGATCTGGCCCGCCGCCACGCAGGGTGCGCCCGAGCCCGCCCGCCTGAGCGCTGCCGCCGCGACCATCCTGATCGGCATCGCGACGCGCAGTGTTTTGCTGGCCATCCTCGGCGGGGCCGCCACGCTTTACGGGGTGCTTTACACTCTGGGATAGCCGGTGATCACGCCGTTTTTCTGGCGAATCAGCACGTCGTGATTATTGGCCGGATCGCCATCGCGGAAGCTTTGCGAGGTCACGCCCGGCAGGGTCTGGAACCAGTTGCGCAGCGCGACGGGGGAAAACCCGGACGGTGCGCCCTCGAACCCCGGAACGCGGCGCAGCACATTGCCGGTCTCGACCGCGCAGAAGCTCTTGTTGGCAGGGCCGTTCTGTTCGGCGCTGCGAATGGCCATATCGGCCACCGCGCGGCTGACCCGGATCGTATCGGCGGCCACCCACCATGTCTCGCGGGCGTGGTAATCGACATAGTAATTGCGGAAATTATCGGTGATGCCATACAGCACATCATGGCGTTCGGGGATGCGCGGGTGGTTCCAGCTTCCCGCCGGATCATAGATCACCCGCTGGCTACCATTGATCATCAGCCCCGAATGCCCGCCCTGTCCGCGCGGAATGCCGATCACCGTGTAAAGCGTCAGCGAGGGCGGCTCATCCGAGACAAAGCGCGCCTGCCGCACGACTTCATCGCTGGCCCAGAGATTATCCGCCCCGCAGGCCGACAGAGCCACCGGCAGCGCGCCGGCCAGAAACACACGTCTTTTCATCACCACAATCCGCCGGGGTTCAGATCAGGAATTCGTCAGCGCCATGAAGATCAGCACCAGAATCGAGGCGACCGAGACAATCGTTGCCGCCTTCACAAAGCCCGCAAAGGTCTTTTGATGCGCGGTGATATCCATCGAGCCGTGTTTATGTTCCGAAGCCATATCCATCCCTTCCGAATTCGTTTTCCCTGCGATAGCCGAAACCGCCAGCCATGTCACGCCCTACATCTTGCGATCTTTCGGGACAAAGGGCCAGCGCCTGCCCGTGGGGTGGCGCTGCAATGGCCCATGCTACGCGCTTTATGGTTCCACCCGCATCTTATCGCGGCGCTGTTGTGCCAACGTCACCAAAGCGCCAGCCCGCAGGGACGGGCAGGCGCTGGCCCGGCGCACTGCGTGCTTGATTCCGGGCCGGGACACTGGAGGGCCGCAAATCCTTTTCCGATCAACGACCCCCGGTCCGGCGCTCGCGCGGCTTGAGTGAACCATTCACGCCCCCCAGAGGGTCGCGCCATCGCGTTCCCCCACCGGGGCGATCAGGCCGCGCTGGTGCAGGTGGTTGACATGGGCCACCGCCTCGACCAGCGCCAGCCCGAATTCCGCCGCGCCGATGCTGCGCTTGAAGAGGATGTCAAAGCAGCCAACCGCCGTGCGCGGGGCTTTGCGCAGCGCCGCCTGCATCCGCTCCAGCGCGCCAAGGTGATTGTCATGCAATTGCCGCAGCCGGTCGGGCAGGCCGGTAAAGGGCAGCTTGTGGCCGGGCAGGACCAGATGGCGCGGCTCGGCCAGACGCGCCAGCCGCAGGCAACTGGCCAGCCACTCACCGACCGGATCGGCATCGGGCTCGGTCGGGTAGACCCCCAAATTCGGCGAGATCGAGGGCAAAAGCTGGTCGCCGCCAATCACCAGATCGTCATCCTTCGACCAGAATGTCGCATGGCGCGGCGCATGGCCATCGCCCATCGCCACATGCCAGCACCGGCCCCCGAAACTGACCTCTTGCCCCTCATGCAGGCGGGTATAGCCCGGCGGCAGGGGGTGGACGACATCGGCGGAATTATAGGGACGTTCGCCCGCGCGCCGGGCCAGCATCTCGGGCGGCATTCCCGCGCGACGCCAGAACTCCAGCGCCTGCGGGCTGGGCCGGTCCTGCACCTCAAGCTGCAACATCCGCGCGGTCAGCCATGCCGTGCGGCTCATCATCAGCTCGGCATCATCGCTGGCCATGAACCAGCCCGCCAGCCCGATATGATCGGGGTGGTGATGGGTGCCGATCACCCGGCGGATGGGACGCCCCTGCAAGGGACCCGCGCGCAGAGCCTGCCAGATGCTGCGGGCGCGTTCGGTGTCAAAGCCCGTGTCAATGATCGTCCAGCCATCGCCCTCATCCAGCGCATAGGCATTCACATGATCCAGCGCCATGGGCAGAGGCAGCCGCAGCCACAACACGCCCTCGGTAACCTGAACCGCCTGCCCCTCGGCGGGGGCCATGTCAAATGGTGTTGAAATCACCCGGTGAAATCTCCGGCAAGGTTATCATCGGTCAGCGCGGCCAGATCATCGGCCTCGGCCAGCGCCTCGTCAAGATCCGCCGCGTAACGCGGCAGGACGCGCTTGATGAAAACCCGCGCCAGCGCCGCATGGGCCGGCCCGCCCTTGCAGGCCGCGCGCAGGTGGAAGTGCCCGCCCAGCACACGGGCAAAAGCATTCAGGTAAGGCACAGCACCGGCAAAACGCTGCGCCATATCGCGTTCCAGCAATGCTTGAGTGGCCTCGCGCAGGGTCTCGGCCCCATGCCAGAGATCATGCGCCAGATCGGCATGCGCGCCCTGCGCCGCCTTGGCATCGTCGAGGATTTCATCCAGCAGCCGCATCGCAGCCTCGCCGCCATCCATCAGCTTACGCCCGACCAGATCCATGGCCTGAATGCCATTCGTGCCCTCATAGATCGCGGTGATGCGCACATCGCGCAGATATTGGGCCGCACCGGTTTCCTCGATATAACCCATGCCGCCATGGACCTGCACGCCCGTATCGGCCACCCGGCAACCGGTATCGGTACCGTAAGCCTTGGCAATCGGCGTCAGGAGGGCCGCCCGCGCCATGTGATCGGCATCCCCGGTGGCCTTGGCCATGTCGATGGCGGCAGCGCAGGCCAGACAGATGGCGCGGGCGGCAAAGATTTCAGCCCGCGCGGTGGCCAACATCCGGCGCACATCGGGGTGGCCCACGATCACGCCCATCTGGTCGCGTTCGCGCGCATAGGCCAC
>NZ_JBKEBL010000192.1:0-8119 GCF_047973135.1 Paracoccus sp. (in: a-proteobacteria) | reverse complement strand
GCGCGAAAGCCGTTGCCGCCTTCCAGCGACACGCCCTCTTGCCGGGCCACATCGGCGCAAAGCCGCATGAAGCCGGTGATTTCATCAGGCGGGGCGTTGGTCGCGAAATCGTCAAAGCTGACATATTTCCCCTTGGGGATCACCAGAACATGCGTCGGCGCGCGCGGCGTGATGTCGCGAAAGGCCAGCGCGTGATCATTCTCGGCCACGGTGTCATTCGGGATCTCGCCGCGCAGGATACGGGCGAAAATATTGGTGTCGTCATAGGTAAAAGCCATGTCGGTCGTCCTGCCTCAGTCAGAGAAAAGATGCGGCGTTTCGGCCAGATCATGCGCGATCTCGTCCGAAATATCCAGAAACCCCGCCAGCGCGGCGGCATTCTGCCAGACCGGATGCCTGCCCGAGATGACGCCGAACTGCGAAAAGCCGACTTCGTGCAGCCGCTCGACCTCTTGTTGCAGGTCATCGCGCATGACGGGAATCAGCGTCTGAATCTCTGCCTCGGGCGAGCCATCGCCGATCAGCCCGATGCGGCGCAGATGGCCGCGCAGATAGTCCTCGTTGAAATCTGTGTCGATCAGCAGGATACGCGTTTCCGCCCGGTCCTTGCTGAAATCGGTGATCAGCGACAGCGCCGAGGGATCGACACACATGACAAGTTGCTGTGCGCCGAAGGCATCGAACAGCAGATGCAGCAGCGCGCGGCGATGGTTCTGCCGCTTGGCCATGGTCGAGGCCGCGCCGCCAAGATCGGGCAGGCCAGCGTCATATTCGTTGAACAGGTAATCCACCGCCGGGATCCGCGTCTTTTCGCGGATCCGCGCGGTCAGCCGCTTGGCCATGTGCCATTTCTTTGCGACGATCAGGTGAACCACAGTGCCGCGGCTCAGCCCGGCCTCGTCTTCCCAGAAGCGCGGGGCGAAACGTCGGCCTACCCGGCCCCGACCGGTCAGGAAGGACTGGACGCGCTTGCCCTCATTCGAGATCGGAAAGCGATGCCCGGATTCCTGCCACAACGCACCCAGCCTTTCGCGCAGCTCCTGCGCCTCGCCGCTGATCTTGCGGGCGAAAAGGCAATCCTGACGCAAGAGCAGGTCGTAATGGTCGTTATAAAATGTCACGGGCATACCGTAATCGGAAAAAATCAGGAAGGTCAGCGTCCGGCTGCGGATCTGGGCACGGGGGACCAGATGCGCGACCAGAGTCTGAAAGAAGGTCTCGTCCGGGATCCATGTGGTCCGGAAAAAGGTCAGGATGTCGCGCCTTTCCTTCAGCAGGGCCATGATCCGCTCGGTCGTTTCGCGCCTAAGGCACCACCATTGCGACCCGATCATCATCTGCAACCCCGACGGGATGTTGCGATGCAGGCGCAGACGCCGTTGCAGCCGCATGCTCCAGTAAAACAGCCGTTTCTGCGTGCGTTCGTTGAACCAGTGGCGATAGATCAGCCGTTCCCTGATGATGCCGGTCTTGATCCAGCCGCCATCGAAGAAATCGACCGATTCGATATAGTCGCAATCATCGCGGTCCAGATAATCATGCACATATTCGGCCGATTTGATCGGCATGCAATCGCCCGACAGCATGTAGAAATGTGTAGCGTCGGGAAACGCCTCTTGCGCGGCCTCAAGGGCGGCAAGGGTGGCGGCAACCAGAGACCACTCGCCCCAGCCGCATTTGTAGCGGCGTGCTGCGAAAACGATTCGGTTTTCACCTGACAATGCCTGCCGCAGCATGTCATAATCCTGCCGCGGGGCGCGCGCGTCATAGTGGATGGCGACGTAATCGCCCGGTCCGGTCAACCTTCGGGCTTGTTCGATCAGGCCAGCAGGGTCTTTATGCGTCAAAAGGATAAAAGCGATCCGGGCCATGTCGTAGCGGGTCGTCCTTGATCAGATCGCAGCCGCACATTTGGCGGCATTGATTTATCCGTCATATCTTGTTTTCTGTGTGTCACGAATTACGGCTTGGAAGCAAGGCGCTTGGGCGTTTTACCGGCGCGGCAAGGCATAGAAAGGCACACCTATATGGGCTTTCCCGGCGTTTGGATGACCGAAAGCGGCAGCATGATCTATCGGGTCGTGCCGAAATGCGCCTGTTCGACCATAGGTCAGATCATGTTCAAATCGGATCACGACCGATTCTTTGACGGAGACATCCATGACGCGAACGAGGGTTTGCACAAATGGTCTCGGGATGACAGCCACGCCCTGATCGAGCAGGCGGTGCGCGGTCATTCTGCCCCGACCTTTACCTGTGTTCGCAACCCCTATGCCCGCCTTCTGTCATCCTTCTTTGACAAGATCGCGGGGATTCAGCGCAATGGCAAACGCTATCGCGGCAATCTGGTGCCACAACTGGCGCAGCGCTACGGAATCGATGTTGGCAGCCCCGAGAACGATTTCGATTTCGACCAGATCGCCAGCTTTCGCCGCTTTCTGCTGTTTGCGCGCGACACGATCCGCTGGCGCCGCCCGATGGAACCCGACATCCACTGGTCGGCCATGTCTGGTCACATCGCCACCTTCATTGTCAATGGAGGCCGTTACGACCAGATTTTCTTTACCGAAAAGTTTAATGAGGGCATGCAGAAAGTTCTGGACAGCGCCGACACGCCGATAAAGGTCGATCTGGCCGCCGTTCCGCGCTTTAACGAATCGGAGGGGCATGGCCCCAAGCGCGCCCATAAGGTCAGCGAGTATTTCGACGACCTGTCGCGGCATCTGATCTGGGAGATCTATAAGGACGATTTCCAGTTGTTCCGCTATGATTTCGACGACCCCGACAACAAGATGCCCTTGGGCGAGGTCGATCTGGACGAGGTTCACGCCAAGCTGGGCCGCTGATCCACCACCCCGGCCAGTACGGTAATCGGCCAGCGGACCTGCCGCCGTGCCGCGCCCCAATGCGGTTCCAGACGCGCCAGCGCCTCGGTGATCCGGGCACCCTCGCCCGCCTTTTCCGCCCGTACCGTCGCCGACCATGTGCCGACATAGGCGGTGAAATCGGCAAAGTCCCAATCGCGCAGGATCGCAACGGGGGGCAGGTCGCCGCGCGAAAAGGGGAATGGCAGCGAGGCATAACCTTCCTCGACATGCCGCCGGTCCGGGGGCCAGAAATCGTGGATCTCTTGCCAATAGAACTGATCGAAAGCGGCCTGAATACCACCGTCGAATTCCGGCACCCCATAGGTGATCAGCGCCAGAATCGCGCCCGGACGCGCGACCCGACGCGTCTCGGGGTAGAAAAGGTCCAGATCGAACCAATGCGCGGCCTGCGCAGCCACGACCAGATCGACCGAATCATCGGCAAGATCGAACCGTTCCGCCGCGCCGGTGGTATAGTGGATATTCGGTCGCGGGCTGGCATTGTCGATCTGCGTCCTGCTGGGATCGACCGCCGTGACCCGTGCGAAATGATCAGCCAGCAGAACCGAGAACTGTCCGGTCCCGCAGCCCACATCCAGCGCATGTCCCCGCGCCGCGCATATGCCCACCAGCAGGCGGGCCAGTTCCGGCGGATAGGTCGGGCGGCTGGCGGCATAGGCCGCACCTCCGGCCTCGAAATGGCGACGACCGGTCATGCCCGCGATCCGCGCACAAGGGAAAACGGCGCCTTCCCTGGGGAAAGCGCCGCTTGTTCAGGCCATGAACTGACCAGGACGCCTCACACGACGCCCTTGATGAAGGTCACTGCATCACCGACGGTCTGGATGGTTTCAGCGGCGTCGTCGGGGATTTCGATGCCGAACTCTTCTTCGAATGCCATCACCAGCTCGACAGTGTCGAGGCTGTCCGCGCCCAGATCGTCGATGAACGAGGCGGTTTCGACCACCTTGTCCTCATCGACGCCCAGATGCTCGACAACGATCTTTTTCACGCGATCAGCGATATCGCTCATGTCCTATCCTCATTCTCGCGGGCTTCTGCCCAGGATTTGCACGGGTCTGCCCCGGATCGGCACAGGGACGATCCCCTGCTGCTAACGGCGGGCATATAGCACCCGACAAGCACGTTGCAACCAGTTTTCGAATGATTTTGTTACCTCACCGTTGCGTTGTTGCGCCATCAAACCATCGCCATGCCGCCATTCACATGCAGCGTGGCTCCGGTGACGTAACCGGCTGCGGGACTGGCCAGATAGGTGACGGCTGCGGCGATGTCAGCGGGGGTGCCCATCTGACCCGCCGGAATCTGCGTCAGAATCCTGGCTTTCTGATCATCGTTCAGCTTGTCGGTCATGGCAGTTTCGATGAAACCGGGGGCAACACAGTTCACCGTGACGCCCCGGCTTGCAACTTCGGCGGCCAGCGATTTCGACATGCCCACAAGCCCGGCCTTGGCGGCGGCATAATTGCCCTGCCCCGGATTGCCCGTCGTGCCCACCACCGAAGTAATATTCACGATCCGCCCCCAGCGCGCCTTCATCATGCCGCGCAGCACCGCCCGCGACAGGCGGAACACACTGGTCAGATTGACCTCGATCACCTGCGCCCATTCCTCGTCCGACATGCGCATGAACAGGTTGTCGCGGGTAATGCCCGCGTTGTTCACCAGAATATCGACCGAGCCCATCGCCTCGGCCGCAGCCTTGGGCAGCGCCGCTGCGGCCTGCGGATCGGACAGGTTGGCGGGGACCACATGCGCCCGCCCGCCCAGCCGATCCGCAAGTTCGCGCAGCGGCGCCTCACGCGTGCCCGACAACGCCACGGTGGCCCCCGCCGCATGCAGCGCCTCGGCGATGCCGCCACCGATTCCGCCCGATGCGCCCGTCACCAGCGCGTTCTTTCCGGTCAGATCAAACATGTCTGTCCCCTTTTTCCCGATCAGCCCTTCAGCGCCGCGACATCCGCAGGCGCACCGATATTGCGCACAATCGCCTCTTTCGAGATGCGCTTTATCATCCCGGACAGGGCCTTTCCGGCCCCGATTTCCCAGAACTCGACCACACCCGCCCCGACCAGATTGACGACGGATTCGCGCCAGCGCACCGTGCCCGTCACCTGTTCCACCAACAGCCGACGAATCGCGCCCGGCTCGATCACCGCCTCGGCACGGACATTGGCGATCAGCGGCACGGCAGGAGGCTGGATGTCCACGCCCGCCAGCGCATCGGCCATCACCGCAGCGGCGGGCTGCATCAGCACCGAATGAAAGGGGGCAGATACCGGCAGCATCAGCGTCCGCTTGGCCCCGGCCTCTTTCATCGCCGCCGCCGCACGTTCGACCGCCTCCTTGTGGCCCGAGATCACCACCTGCGCCGGGTCGTTGTCATTGGCAGCCTGGACAACCTCATCGCCCGCCACCTCGCGCGCAATCCGGTCCACCGTCTCGAAATCGAGGCCAAGAATCGCCGCCATCGCGCCCTGCCCGACCGGCACAGCCTCTTGCATGGCCTGCCCGCGCAATCGCAGCAGCCGCGCCGTATCCTCCAGCGTCAGGGCGCCCGCAGCGCAAAGCGCGGAATATTCCCCAAGCGAGTGCCCGGCGACGAAATTCGCCTCAAGAATGCCGATACCTTCCGCTTCCAGCGCCCGGAACGCCGCAACCGAGGTCGCCATCAGCGCGGGTTGGGCATTCTGGGTCAGGGTCAGCGTCTCTATATCGCCGTTCCAGATCAGATCCGACAGCTTCTCACCAAGCGCCTCGTCCACCTGATCGAACACATCCCGCGCCGCCGGATAGGTTTCGGCCAGTTCGCGCCCCATTCCAATGGTCTGCGCCCCCTGCCCCGGAAAGACGAATGCCCGCATCGCGGCCCCCTGTTCTGATTACCGATTGCGAAGGGCATAGCGCGCGCGGGGGCCTGCCGCAACTGACAGCGACGGCAGAGTTCCGCAGTTCCTGACGTGACCCGGAACCGGTATTCAGGCTCCGGGCGTGGTACCATCCGGTAATTCCGCCCCGCGCCGGCCCTTCTCGGAATGGCAACCCGGGGTCTGATTCACGTCGGATAGGGTCAGGAATGTCGGCCGCGAAACGCGTCTATAACCGGTCCGCTTCGACCCCCGCCACAGCAGCAATGTGGCGGGGGCTCACAACCCCGCTTTCGGACAAGGCGAGAAGCCTGCGGCCAATGAGGCTTTCAATCAGCATTGATACGCCGCCGGGACATTCCTCACCGCTGGATGAGCCGCCTGCGGCAGCCCTGGGATCCAAGAGGCGCCCATGATCGCCCGAAACCCCGTTCTGACCGAACACAAGCCGGCCACATCGCCCGACCGGTCGTTGCCGGACGTTATCAGAATACCTTTTGGACCCTGCGTGCAGAGTTGCGGCTGCGGGAACACAAAAAGGCCGAACCGGGCGATCCGCGAACACATCCTGCGGCCGGGCTGAAACATGCCTGACCCGGGGAACCGACCAAAGGCAGATCCGGGGATGCCACCTTGTCCGGAATCGGCGTTGAACAGAGGTACCCGGCATGATCGCACCAAAGCCAAGGTTGCACCCGAAGCAACACCGCGCTAATCGATGCCCGTCGGAGGCGTGGCAGAGTGGTTTAATGCACCGGTCTTGAAAACCGACGTGGGTGAAAGTCCACCGTGGGTTCAAATCCCACCGCCTCCGCCATATCCCCACGCGTCCTTTGATTCGCCCCTAACATTTTGAACGGTAACGATAATTCTGGGGTTCGAAACCCTCTCCCCCGCACATAGGCCAGACGCTCCGTAAAGGTCAGTCTGAGCACGGTGCGCCGCAGGTCGAAGTTGCCGCTTTGCCAGACTTTTCCGGGGTTTAGCAGGAAGAGACTTGCGAGTTCGAACATCTGGGCGAAGGGCCGTGCAGGCCTGCCCGCGCTGGCGGCTTTTTCGGCAAGAACGAGCTTTTCGGTTTCAAGGGCTGCGATCTTCGTTTCATAGGCTTTGACCACGGTGCGGTTGTCGGTTTCGATCAGGCGGGCGAGGAGCGCGCCCACCTGCGCTTCCAGTACTTTCTGCTTCTTCGCGAACAGCGCCGCGCTCTCCCGCGCCTGCCGGAGGCGGGCGTCCCACAGGGCCGCGAACATTTCTTTCGCGACCTTCAGCTTGGCCTTGGACGGCAGGACGCCTTCCAGCATGGTCTCAAACGCGTCTTCGACGTCTGCCCGTTTCAGGGACTTCCGGTAGGCTTCGCACTCTTTATTGAAGCACAGGTAATAGGGGTGATGGTCCCCGGTCTTGCTTTTCGACCAGCAGGAGGTGAGAGGCCGCTCGCACGCGCCGCAGAGCACGAAACCGCGAAGCGGGAAGTCGGTATTGATATCGGCGCGCGCGGCGATCCGTGCGCCTTCGCGGATGCGCTCCTGGATGCGGGTATAGGTCGCAAGGCTGATCAAGCCCGTATGATGACCTTTCCGGAGCGAGACGCCCCAGGCGGGCACCTCGATATAGCCCGCATAGTGCGGACGGGTCAGGAGCCGGATCACTTCCTCATAACGCACGCTTCCGTCCGGGAAGCGCGACGCAAAGGCGGGTTCGGATTCGAGATAGGTCTTCACTTCGCTCTGCGAGGCAAAGCGCCCGGCGGCGAGGCCTTCCAGCGCGGTCTCTATGATGGTTGCGAGAGGCTCGTCGCGGACCATGACCTTGCCGTGCGCGGCGAGTTTCTCATAACGGTAGCCGGGCGGGGCCGGGAAGCACCAGTATGACCTGCACTTTCGATCATGATCCTGGTATCGCTTTGCGTGTGAAAGGTTGCGTTATCCATGACCACCACCGCCCCGGGCGGCAGCTTCGGAACCAGGTCCCGCGCGATCCAGAGGTTGAAGATATCCGCATCGACATTGGCGCTGGTTAACCCGAAGGTTAACAGCACCCCTGCCAGAAGCGCCCCCAAGCACATTGGTTCGGCCCCGCGCCTGCCAGTCATGCGTGCCGGGGCAGCGGTGTCCTCGTGCCGAATAGCCATGGGTGCGGGGCATGTCGGCGGCAAATCCGCTTTCGTCCAGATAAACGATGGGCCGTCCATCACTCTGATATCGCGCAATCTTCTCGCGGAAGGCATGCCGCGCGGCGACGTCCGCCTTCGGGTGCGTCAGCGATTTTTTTATATGTGACGCCGAGCGCCCTCAGCCCGTTCCAGATCGCCTTCGGTGTGACCTGGAACCGGGCCGCCCGTTCATATTGGTAAGCGTCGGG
>NZ_JBKEBL010000245.1:0-29778 GCF_047973135.1 Paracoccus sp. (in: a-proteobacteria) | reverse complement strand
CCGGGCCACATCTGGCCCCGGCCTTGAAATGGCTGCGCGGCGCTGCGGTCAGCATCGACCGCGCCATGCCGCCCGAGGTGGCGCAAGCATGGGACCGCACCGCGCTGGACGGGGATGTCGAGGGCTTTCACCATTACTGCCGGATTGCCGCCTCGTGCCGCCCCGGAACCGGAAGCCCCACAATCCGAAAGGCCGCGCGCCTGATCGCGCAGGCCGATTTGCGCGTGCTGGAACACCGGCAAAATGAACCCGTCCCGCTGCGCCTGTTGCGGCTGGACAGGCTTTCATTGCTGGCGCAGATATTCGAACCCGGCATCTGGCTGGCCGAAACCGCCTGACTTGCCGCCGCGCCAGTGTTTCCGAGCCCGGCTGCACCCGTGAGGACCGCCCCGGCCATTTGCGCCCATATCGCTGCGGCGACCCCGAGCCATCGGCATCTCGCGGGATGGGTTCGATCTTCCTGCGGGCTGGCTGGCACCTGAGCAGACAGAGGGCAAGTGCAAGCACGTCGGATCGGACGGAGGAGCTGCGTCCCGCGATGGCCGGGGGCGCAGCGCCCCCCCGCCGCCCTTCAGAGGCGCAGCATCTGCCCCTGATGTTCCAAGGCCGAGCAAGCCCCCGATCAACCCTCGCCTCGCTTGCACATGAGGCCGCGTCCGCAGTCGTGGTCAGGGGCAACAAGCGGCTGCGATCAGAACAGCCCCTCGATCCGGCCTGCGCGGTCCAGACGGATCAACTCGGCTGCGGGGTGACGCGGAAGGCCGGGCATGGTCATGATGTTGCCGCAGATCGCGACGACGAAACCCGCACCAGCGTTCAACCGTACCTCTCGGACCGGAACAGTATGGCCCTCGGGGGCACCGCGCAGGGCGGGGTCGGTCGAAAAGGAATATTGCGTCTTGGCAATGCAGACCGGCAAACCTCCATGGCCCGCCTGCTGCCAGGCCTCAAGCTGGTCAAGGACACCCGCCGCCGCCTCGACCCGACCCGCGCCATAGATGCGGGTGCAGATCGTCTGGATCTTGTCCCACAACGGCAGGTCATCATCGTAAAGCAGGCGAAAATCCGGCGCTGCGCCCTCGGCCAGGGTCGCGACCTGCCGGGCCAGATCCTCGGCCCCTGCCCCGCCTTCGGCCCAGTGCCGCGCAATCGCCATCGGCACGCCCTGCCCGTCGCAGAACCGCCGCAGGGCGTCGATCTCGGTCCCGGTATCGGCGTCGAAATGGTTCAGAGCCACCACGACAGGCAGGCCAAATTCGCGCAGGTTGCGGATATGGCGGCCCAGATTGGCGCAGCCGCGCGTTACCGCCCCGGCATCCGCGGCCCCCAGATCGGCCTTTGCCACCCCGCCATTCATCTTCAGCGCCCGGATCGAGGCAACCAGCACCGCGACCGAAGGTGCAAGCCCGGCCAGGCGGCATTTGATGTCCAGGAATTTCTCGGCCCCCAGATCGGCCCCGAAACCGGCCTCGGTGACGACATATTCCGACAGGCGCAACGCCGCGCGGGTGGCGATGACGCTGTTGCAGCCATGGGCAATGTTGGCGAAGGGTCCACCATGGACCAGTGCGGGGTTGTTTTCCAGCGTCTGTACCAGATTGGGTTGCAGCGCATCGCGCAGCAGCACAGTCATCGCGCCATCGGCTTTCAGGTCGCGCGCCGTCACCGGGTGCCGGTCGCGTGTATAGCCGATCACGATCCGGCCAAGCCGGTCCTGAAGATCGGCCAGATCGCTGGCCAGGCACAGGACCGCCATCACTTCCGAGGCAACGGTGATGTCGAACCCGGTCTGGCGCGGAAATCCGTTCGCCACCCCGCCCAGACCAAGGGCCATGTCGCGCAGCGCCCGGTCATTCATGTCCATCACCCGCCGCCACGCGATCCGGCGCGTGTCGATATCCAGGGCATTGCCCCAATAGACATGGTTGTCGATCATCGCGGCCAGCAGGTTATGCGCCGAAGTCACCGCGTGAAAATCGCCGGTGAAATGCAGGTTCATATCGTCCATGGGAACAACCTGCGCATGACCGCCGCCCGCCGCGCCGCCCTTCATGCCGAAATTGGGGCCAAGACTGGCCTCTCGGAGGCAGATAGTCGCGCGCTTGCCGATCCGGTTCAGCGCATCGCCAAGGCCCACGGTGGTCGTGGTCTTGCCCTCGCCCGCAGGCGTCGGGCTGATCGCGGTGACAAGGATCAGCCGCCCCTCGGGTCGGCCGGACAGGCCGGCAATGGCGTCATGGGTGATCTTGGCCTTGTCATGGCCATAGGGCAAAATCTGGTCGAAACGCAGACCCATCCGGGCCGCAATATCGGCAATCGGCAGTTTCCGCGCGGCGCGGGCGATCTGGATGTCAGAGCTCATGCCACCATGATTGCCCGCGCCCCTTGGCGATGGCAACCGCCCTCAGGCGGCCAGTTCGCGGGCCACGGCAATCCGAAGGGCGGGCAAAAGCCCGGCTTCGAACCACGGGTTCTTTTTCAGCCAGCCGGTATTGCGCCACGAGGGATGCGGCAGCGGAAAGGCCTGCGGCGCATGGTCGCGCCACGCCCGCACGGTCGCGGTCACGTTCCGCGCGCCCAGATGCCAGCGCAGCGCGTGCCCTCCGACCAGCAGGGTCAGGCGCGGTCGCAACTGCGCCATGACCCGCGCGCGCCAGGTCTGCGCGCAGAGCGGTGGCGGCGGCAGATCCGCACCCTTTGCATCGTAGCCCGGAAAGCAAAAGGCCATCGGCACAATGGCAATGCGCGCGCGGTCATAGAATGTGGCCTCGTCGACGCCCATCCATTCCCGCAGGCGATCACCCGAGCGGTCGGTAAAAGGCCGCCCGCTTTCATGCACCCGCATTCCCGGCGCCTGTCCGACGATCAGCAGCCGCGCATCGGGCCGGAACCACACCACCGGGCGCGGCACATGCGCCGTCGCGGTCGCCGCAAAGCGGTCGGCGCACAGGCGGCAGTCGCGGATTTGCCGGGCAAGATCGGTCATGATACAACTTTAGCGAAAAACGACCGGAATGTAGGATCTGAATTAACGGTTTTCCTCTATCCTGATGGGAACTGGACAGGATGCGGTGTACGGCCTAGTCTGGCGGCGCGCCAGACATGGTTAACATGCGCGAGACGCAAAGGGCAGAAGCGGGCAGCATGCTGGAATTCGACAACGTCTCGAAATCCTTCTGGACAGGACAACAGCGCAAGGTCATCCTTGACCGCGCTTCGTTCCGGGTTGAACTGGGCAATTCCTTGGGGATTCTTGCGCCGAACGGTACTGGCAAGACGACTCTGATCAACATGATGTGCGGGATGGAAAAGCCCGACGAAGGCCGGATCACGCGGTCGTGCCGGGTGTCATTTCCGTTGGGTTTCATGGGCGGGCTGGTCGCACGCCACAGCGCAGCCGAAAATGTGCGCTATATTTCCCGCATTTACGGGCTGGACCCAGATTATGTCGAGGCGTTCACCCGCTGGCTGACCGATATCGGCGAATATTTCGAAATGCCGGTGGGCACCTATTCGGCAGGTATGCGCGCCCGCCTGTCGCTGGCGCTGCTGCTGGCGCTGGATTTCGACATTTATCTGATCGACGAAGGCATGCCGCAAAGCACCGATGTCGAATTCAATCGCAAGGCCGGGTCGGTCCTGTTCGACCGGCTACGCAGCGCAACCGTGATCATCGTGTCGCATCAGGCCTCTACGATCGAGAAATTCTGCCGTTCAGCCGCGATTTTGCGCCACGGACGCCTGTATTCATTCGAGACACTTGACGAGGCAAAACACTATTATGACCAATCTGCCTAAGGCGCGGCGTTTTCACGCCTCGGCCCAAGAATCGGCCCGCCCCGTCACTCCGGCTGCCCCCGGCTCAGAGGATGTCAGGGTGAACCTGCGCAAAAAGACCGACGCGCCACCCGCGCCGGCAGATGAACGCGAACGCTTTATGCGGACCGATCCGACCGATGACGGTTTCGGCGATCTGCGGCTGACCGACGCCCCCGCGCAAGACAACGCCGCACCCGAAGCCAAGGCCGAATCCCCGACCGAGCTTGAGCGGAAGCTGGCCGAAATCCGTGCCGAAAAGATGAGCGAGCGGCAGTTGCGCATCGCCCGCCGGATCGCGACGCTGCACAAGATCCGGGTCGATTCGGACGAAGAGGCGGTGCTGAGGCTGCGCGAACGCGGCATTGATCCGTCGCATCGCGCCGCGCTGAGCCAGGTTCTGTCCGACGAAGGCAACCGCGCCCAGTCCGAACCCGCCCGCAATGCCCCGGCGGTGGTTCCCAAAACGACCGGCCTTCCCGCAGCGCCGCCCGGTGGCCAGCAGCTTCCCGGCATGCCATCCCGAGAGCCGCTGGACGAGGGCGCGCGCGCGGCCGAGATTTTCCGCATCCAGCGCGACCTTGCCCGCCGCCGCCGCCGCCGCATGTTCATGCTGGCCACCCGGCTGCTGTTGCTGGTGGCGCTGCCGACCGCGATTGCCGGCTGGTATTATTTCCGCGTCGCGACGCCACTTTATGCGACAATATCGCAATTCCGCATCCAGATCGCGGAACCCGCGAACCCTGCCGCAACCGGCAGCCTGCTGGCCGGGTCGCAACTGGCGACCAACCCCGATGCGGTCGCCGTGCAAAGCTATCTGACCTCGCGCGATGCGATGTTGCGGCTGGATGCCGATCACGGCTTTCGGCAGGCGTTCCAGCAGCCCGCTATCGACCCGATCAAGCGGCTGCCCGAGAACGCAAGCAACGAGGAAACCTATAGGCTGTACGAAGATTCGGTAAAGATTGGCTATGATCCGACCGAGGGCATGATCGACATGGAGGTGATTGCGCCGACATCCGAACTCAGCGCCATGTTCTCGGATGCGCTGTTCAACTATGCCGAGGAAAAGGTCGATCAGATGTCGGCGCGGCTGCGTGACGACCAGATGAAAGGCTCGACCGAAAGCTATAACGAAGCCGAGGCCAAGGTAATCGAGGCGCAGCGCCGTGTGCAGGATTTGCAGCAGAAACTGGGGGTTCTGGACCCTGTGGCCGAAGGCACGGTGATCATGAACCAGATCGCGACGTTGCAGACCCACCTGACCACAAAGGAGCTGGAACTGGGCCAGATCCAGACCAACCCGCGCCCGCAGCAAAGCCGTGTCACGACACTGCAGGGTGACATCGCGCGCCTGAAGCAGATGATCGAGGATACGCGCAAGCAACTGACCCAAGGGGACGACGCGCGCACTTCGCTGGCCGCGATCTCGGGCGAGTTGCGCGTGGCCGAGGGCGATTTGCAGACGCGCCAGCAATTGCTGGCCGCCGCCGCCGCGCAGATGGAGGCCGCCCGCATTGAAGCCGGCAAGCAGGTGCGTTACCTGTCGCTGTCGGTGGCCCCGGTGCCGCCCGACGAACCGACCTATCCCAAGGCTTTCCAGAACACGCTTGTCGCGTTCCTGATTTTCTCGGGCATTTATCTCATGCTGTCGCTGACAGCCTCGATCTTGCGTGAACAGGTATCCTCATGACCCCCCACCGCCACATCCGCATCGGCGATCTGACTTGCGGCAACGACCTGCCTCTGGTCGTGATCGCTGGTCCCTGCCAGCTTGAGACGCTGGACCACGCGCTGATGATTGGCGAAACCATGCGGCGCGCCTGTGCCGATGCGGGCGCGGGGTTCGTGTTCAAGGCCAGCTATGACAAGGCGAACCGTACCTCGCTGACGGGGCGGCGCGGCGTCGGGATCGAGGATGGCCTGCAGATTCTGGCTACTGTCCGCGACAGGCTGGGTTGTCCGGTGCTGACCGATGTGCATGACGCCGCGCAGGCCGCGATGGCAGCCGAAGCGGTGGATGTCATCCAGATCCCGGCCTTCCTGTCGCGCCAGACCGACCTGCTGTTGGCCGCCGGGCGCACGGGCGCGGTCGTCAACATCAAGAAGGGGCAGTTCCTGGCACCCTGGGACATGCCGAATGTCGCGGACAAGGTCGCCTCGACCGGGAACCCGAACATTCTGCTGACCGAGCGGGGCGCCAGTTTCGGCTATAACACGCTGGTCGCCGACATGCGCGCCCTGCCGATCATGGCGAAAACCGGTTATCCGGTGATCATGGATGCCACGCATTCGGTGCAGCAGCCGGGCGGTCAGGGCGGATCCTCGGGCGGGCAACGCGAATTCGCGCCCGTCATGGCCCGCGCTGCCACCGCCCTTGGCGTCGCGGGCGTCTTTATCGAGACACATCAGGAACCCGACAACGCCCCCTCGGACGGCCCCAACATGATCCCTTTGCAGCAGATGCCGGCGCTTGTCGCTTCGCTGATGCGGTTCGACGCGCTTGCGAAATCGGACCCGATCACGATCTGAGGGCCGCGCGCCGTCAGGGCGCGCCGCCCTCGGCAGATCATGACACGCAGGGCAGAATCATCGCGAAGGTCGCACCACCTTCCGGGTTGTTCCAGAACCGCAACTTGCCGCCCTCGCGCTCGGCTGTGCGCCGAGCCATCGGCAGACCCAGCCCCGCCGCGCAACCGGGGGCCTTGGTGGTGAAAAATTCCTTCATGATGTCGTCCATGATCTCGTCGGCCACACCTGTGCCCTGATCCACAACATGGATTTCCACATAACGCCGCGCGGAATCCAGCCCCAGCCCGACCGCTTCACCCCCCGGCAGTTCGCGCCCGCCAATCCGGATTTCGCCGCCATTCACCATGGCATTGCGTGCGTTGACAACCAGATGTATCAGCGCCGAGACCACATTCGCCGACGCGACCTTAAGCTGAACGTCTGGTACCGGATCGGTGATTACCTTGCAGGAATGGACCACCATTTCTTGCGCGATCTCCAGAGTCTCGCGGACCAGATCCCCGGCGAAAACCCGTTCGCGGAAATCGGCCTGCCGCTGTGAAAAAGCCGCCAGAGATGTCGTCTGCGCCCTGGCCCGCCGGGCCGCGCGCATCGCGCTGTCGATCCTCTGACGCATGAAGGGATCATCCTCGACCCGGTCCTCCATCAGTTCCAGATTGCCACCGATGGCCGCCAGTACATTGTTGAAATCATGGGCGACCCCGCCCGCCAGACTGCCCAGAACCTCCAGCGTATGCGCATTCTGGCGCTGTTCCTCTTCGAAGCGGGCGACCGTCACATCGCTGACCAGGTAGGCGCGACCCGCAGGCCCGAGATCCAGCAGGCAGATATCGAATACCTGCCCTTCCTCGACAAGGATCTCCAGACGATAGAGAACCGACCCGGCGCGCGCCGCATCCCCGGCATCCGATCCGCGTTCCAGATCGTCATGCGCCTGCAACACCGCCCACAGTTCGGCCGCGCTTGCCACAGGCTGCGCGGGCAGACGGGCCAGAAACATGCTGCCGACCGCATTCGCGCCGTAATCGGTAAAGTTACCCGCCATGTCGAAATGACGCAGCGACTGCCCGGTCGCTGCCAGCACCCGTTTCAGGATCAGCACCTGCATGTCGGCCGCGCCACCGGGTTCGGGATCGCGGGCCGGTGCCACGCCCTTGGGGCCCGCATTGCCCGTCAACCGGCTGAAATATTCGCGCGACCAGATCACCGCCCGAAGCGGCCCGTCATCGACCTTGGCCACAGGCAGCGCATGGGGCCGAAAGCCGTTCCATCTTGCTGAAATCACGCCCAAAAACAGCACGCCGAGAAAGGCGAGAAACATCACTGACAATGAGGTGGCGAACAGGCGCGACTGTCCGGGGTCAGCCATCTCTGGCCGCAGGGTCAGGGCAGAGGCGTGGAAAAAGGCGGCGATGACGCCCGCGCTGGCCAGCGCAACCCGCAACTGCAACCGCAAATCCTTGCGCCGATTGTTCATGGCTGCGGCGGACCGAGGCGCGGCACCGGCGGAATCCATGGTATTGAAATCTGCATCATTCATCAAAGCTACCCCTTTGCAAGGGAATGGGACAGGCCGTCCGGCAGCAGGGCCGTGTTCGGTGTCGTGGCGCGGACGAAATCCGTGAAAACCGAAGACGCGGGAACGATGTTTGTCGTGGTCATCTTTCTGGTGCAAGGAACCTGATCGGGGCGAAAATGCCCTCGACGCATTTTTTCAGCGGTTCAGCGGACCGGAGTGGTCAGCAGATGAGAAATCGCCTCGGGGACGTCTTCCGGTTCGTAGCAGGGGCGCATATGCGCCTGCCGCACCAGCGTCGTGGAATCCGACCTGATTCGTTCGAACACGACCCTGGACAGACGTGGCGCACTTGGAAGCTCGTCCCGGCTGAGTGCGTTAAAGCCGACCAGAACGTCCGGATAACGGTCGGAAAGATACATTGGCGACACGAAAGAAGTTGACAGCATCTCGGACGGTTTGGCGTGGAACATCAGGAAAACATAGCCTTTCCGAAGGCTGAGGCACAGACCCCGAAATTCCCGCTCTTTCGCGCAGGCGCCATCGGCTGAATACTGACGCGGAACATAACCGCGCACCACCTTGGCCCCGTCCTGTTCAAAGACCCGGATCAGCGACCGGGTGATCCGGTTCTGATGGGTGTTCGACCATTGCCATGTCGCATAGAGTCCGTCGTCCAGCGCATCGAAATCATTGAAGTAATCCTGATCCGGCGCGGCAAACCCAAGCGCAGCCATCCATTCGCGGCGATGCGCGAACTGGGTGCCGTGCCGATGCGCCTGCAGCATTTCCCGCAACAGGCCCTCGGTCAGCGGCTCGGTCAGGATGCGGGCATCAACGCCGAAATAGTCGCAAACCTTTTTCAGCAGGTTCGGCTTGGGAAAGCTTTCGCCGCGAAGATACCGCTGGAACTGCACCCGCCCGATGCCAAGATCCTCGGCCACACGGGCCTGGGTTCCACGCAGCGATGTCAGAAACCTGAGGTTCTCGCCAAAAACCGGCAAGACCGAGGATGGCGTACCACATTTTACCTGAACGTCACGGTTCAGCAGATCCCACAGATGTTTATGCACGAGCGCGTTCATAGCCTGTCAAAGGTCGATAGATTTGCAGAGCACATCTTCGCCCCTCCCGAATCGAATGTTGTTAAGGACTTTATGTGCTAATAGCACGAAACAAGCCAAAGGACTAATATTTCTTAATCCGAATGCGCAAAAAAAATCCGTATGGGAACTTACCGGTATTTGTACACTCTATCTGCGCGCGAGTGATTCGCCCCGATCCAACGGTAAAACAATGCCTATTCGAACCGCCGGATCAGCGCCTGAATTTCCCGGACCGAGAATGGTTTTTGCAAGAACCCCTGTGCGCCGTCGATGGCACCCAGCCATTTCGTCGTTTCGACACTGACCGTCTTGCTGCCACCCGAGATCAGCACCACCGGCACCCCCGCGCGCTTTTCGCGCAAGGATTTCAGAACCTTTTCAGCGGTTTCCGTAACAAGCCAGTAATCGACGAAAGCGATGTCCACCGGCTCACCCCCCTCGATGAAGGCCACGGCCGAGGGCACATCGTGGCACACCGCGACCTCATGCCCCAGCTCTTCAAGACATAAACGAAAGACCTCGCTGGCGCTCAGGTCATCTTCAACCAGAAGGATACGAGACATCCTGACCGTCCTTCACTTCGTCGCCGCGCGTAATAAGCTGTTTGATTGCTGTCATCAGCGCAATCTTGTCATCGTCGTCAAATGTGTCAATCCGTTGCGCGATCACCCGCAGAGGATCCGAGTTCAGTTGCAGCCAGCCCTTTTCGGTCAGCCTGACGATCTTGCTGCGGGCATCGTCGGGATTCACTTCCTGACTGACATAGCCGCGTTTTTGCAGGGTCTGCACCGCGCGTACCACCGGCGCATGGGTAATGCCCAGAAAGCTGGAAATCCAGACAATCGTGCAACGTTCCGCCCCTTCTGCGCCAAGATAACGCAGGATCGACCACTGAAGCGGCTGCACCTCGGATGATTGCCGTTTCTCATAGGCATCGCGAACGATTTTTTCCAGCAGAACAGCCGACGCGAAGGCGCGACTGTCGAGAAACTCGTCTCGCGGTTGCCTCTGCATCATGTGCCGCCGAAATCAAGCTGCATCAATGTCGAACCAAGTTGCATTATGCGTGATCCTAACGCGTTTTTCCGGAACCGGCAACGCAGAATGACGGGTCAGAGTCCGTTACAAGGGGTCAACTCCGCCGCCGCGAGCGCTTGTTCCCGCCACGCTGCCCCGCCCTGCCAGCCGTGGACCGGCCCGATGCGCTCACCGCCGCCTGAGCCGCTTCGTCGATGACCGACTGACGCGCCAGAGGGTCATCGGCCACCGCCAGATCCACCGCCTCAAGCCGCCTGACCTCGTCGCGCAGGCGCGCGGCCTCTTCGAATTCCAGATTCTCGGCGGCCTTGCGCATCTGCGTACGCAGCGCATCAAGATGCGCCGCCAGATTGGACCCGACCAGCGGCTTGTCCACCCTGGCTGTGATCCGCGATTCGTCGGTATCGCCCTTCCACAGCCCTGCCAGTACATCCTCGACATTCTTGCGCACGGTCTGCGGGGTAATGCCGTGTTCCTGATTATAGGCCGTCTGCTTTTGCCGTCGGCGTTCGGTTTCGGCCATGGCGCGTTCCATGCTGCCGGTGATATTGTCGGCATACATGATCACGCGGCCATCGACATTGCGCGCCGCGCGCCCGATGGTCTGGATCAGGCTGGTTTCCGACCGCAGGAACCCCTCTTTGTCGGCATCCAGAATCGCCACCAACCCGCATTCGGGAATATCCAGCCCCTCGCGCAGCAGGTTGATGCCGACCAGCACGTCAAAGGCCCCCAGCCGCAGGTCACGCAGGATCTCGATCCGCTCGATCGTGTCGATGTCGCTGTGCATATAGCGTACGCGGATCCCCTGCTCGTGCAGATATTCGGTCAGATCCTCGGCCATACGCTTGGTCAGGGTCGTCACCAGCGTCCGCATTCCGGCGGCGGCGACGCGGCGCACCTCGTCCAGCAGGTCATCCACCTGCATCTCGACCGGGCGAATCTCGATCTGCGGGTCCAGCAACCCGGTCGGGCGGATGATCTGTTCGGTAAAGACGCCCCCGGTCTGGTCCATTTCCCATCGGGCGGGCGTGGCGCTGACAAAGACGGATTGCGGGCGCATCGCGTCCCATTCCTCGAATTTCAGTGGCCGGTTATCCATGCAGCTTGGCAGCCGGAAACCATGCTCGGCCAGGGTGAACTTGCGCCGGAAGTCGCCGCGATACATGCCCCCGATCTGCGGCACGCTGACATGGGATTCGTCGGCGAAAACAATGGCGTTGTCGGGGATGAACTCGAACAGGGTCGGAGGAGGCTCACCCGGCGCACGTCCGGTCAGATAGCGGGAATAATTCTCGATCCCGTTGCAGACGCCAGTGGCTTCCAGCATTTCCAGGTCGAAATTCGTCCGCTGCTCCAGCCGCTGCGCCTCCAGCAACTTGCCCTCGTCCTGCAACTGCTTCAGCCGGTCATGCAATTCCTTGCGGATGCCCTTGATCGCCTGCTGCATGGTCGGGCGCGGAGTGACGTAGTGGCTGTTGGCATAGATGCGGATCTGGCGGAAATTATCGGTTTTCTGGCCGGTCAGCGGGTCGAACTCGATGATCGCCTCAAGCTCGTTGCCAAAGAAATCTAACCGCCAGGCCCGGTCCTCAAGGTGGGCAGGCCAGACCTCAACCACATCTCCGCGCACCCGGAAACCGCCGCGCTGAAAGGCGGCATCCAGCCGCCGGTATTGCTGCGCGACCAACTGGCCCAGAAATTCGCGCTGGTCATAGCTGTCGCCCACAACCATGTCCTGCGTCATCGCCGAATAAGTTTCGACCGAGCCGATGCCATAGATGCAACTGACCGAGGCAACGATGATCACGTCATCGCGTTCCAGCAGCGCACGCGTGGCCGAATGTCGCATCCGGTCTATGGCCTCGTTGATCTGCGATTCCTTCTCGATATAGGTATCGCTGCGCGGGACATAGGCCTCGGGCTGATAGTAATCGTAATAGCTGACGAAATATTCGACGGCGTTCTCGGGGAAAAACCCCTTGAATTCCCCGTAAAGCTGCGCGGCCAGGGTCTTGTTCGGGGCCAGGATGATGGCGGGACGCTGCGTCTCCTCGATCACCTTGGCCATGGTATAGGTCTTGCCGGTGCCGGTCGCACCCAGCAGCACCTGATCCCGTTCGCCCTCGCGCACCCCTTGCGACAGTTCGGCAATGGCGCCGGGCTGATCGCCAGCCGGGCGGAATCCGCTGTGCATGACAAAACGCCGCCCGCCCTCAAGCTTGGGGCGGGTCACTTCGGGAAAACGGGCAACCGGGGCGTTGGTGTTGTTGTGACCCATCGGGGATCCTCTCTGCGGCAGATCCAGAAAGTGTGGACGCAGGCGCGAAAGTCAACCATCCCTCCTGACGGTTCGTGTCAGCAAAGCAGCGTCGCGATGGCGACCATGCTGACACGCGCACGCGGCGGCTCACATCCGTTCTTGAGGCCCGACACGTGCGGGCTACGATTCGGTCGCGCCTCAGCCGAAAAGTTCGCGGCAGAATGACAGCCCGTCGATCAGGGCATCCACCTCGTCCAGCGTATTGTACATCGCGAAAGAGGCGCGCGCGCTGGCGGTGATGCCATAGAAATCCATCAGCGGCATGGCACAATGGCTGCCGGCGCGAATCGCGATGCCCTTCTTGTCCAGAATGGTCGAGATGTCATGCGCATGCGCCCCCTGCATGGTCATGGAAAAGATCGCGCCCTTGTCGGGGGCGTCGCCCTGCACCTGCAACCAGTTCAGTGCCCGCAGCCGATCGAGGGCATGGTCGCGCAGCCTCTGTTCATGCGCGGCCACGTTCCGCATGCCAAGGCCCATCAGATATTCCAGCGCCGCGCCAAAGCCGATCTGGTTGACGATTCCGGGCGTTCCCGCCTCAAAGCGCAGCGGTGGGTCGGCATATGTCACCTCGTCGCGGCTGACGGTACGGATCATGTCGCCGCCGCCCATGAAGGGCCGCATCTCGGCCTGCCTGTCCGCCCGGATCCAGATCGCCCCCGACCCCGAGGGGCCGTAAAGCTTGTGCCCGGTGATGCAGTAGAAATCGACACCAAGCGCCGCCACATCAACCGGCATATGCACCGAGGCCTGCGAGCCATCGGCCAGCACTGGCACATCGGTGCCCCGCGCGATGGCGGCGACATCGACCACGGTTCCGGTCACGTTCGACATATGGGTGACGGCGATCAGCCGCGTGCGCGGCCCCACTGCGGCCAGCACCTTCTCGGGCGGCAGGCTGCCATCGGGTTCGGGTTCGACCCATTTCAGCACCACCCCCTGCCTTTCGCGCAGAAAGGCCCAGGGCACGATATTGGCGTGATGTTCCAGCACCGACAGCACGATCTCATCGCCCGGCTCAAGGCGCGGAGCGGCCCAGGCATAGCTGACCAGATTGATCCCCTCGGTCGAGCCGGTGGTGAACACCACCTCATCCTCGCGCCGAGCGTTCAGGAATTTCGCAACGATGGCACGGACGCGTTCGTAATTGTCAGTTGCCAGATTCGACAGGAAATGCAGGCCCCGGTGGACATTGGCATATTCGCCCTCATAGGCGCGGGTGATCGCCTCGATCACCTGACGGGGTTTCTGCGCGCTGGCACCGCTGTCCAGATAGACCAGCGGGCGACCGTTCACCTGCCGCGACAGGATAGGGAAATCGCCCCGGACGGCATCGACATCGAAACTCATTGCGGAATCTCCGGCAAAAGGCCAAAGGCGGCAGCGATGAAGGACAGCACGAAGGCGGTCACGAACAACGTGCCGATCAGCGCCAGCAGCACCTTCGCGCCGCTGGTGAAGCCGTGCAGCTCCATGCTGAATTTCACCATCAGCCAGATGGACAGAACCAGGGACAGAATGGTCATCAGGCTGCCCGCAGGCGGCAGAATCAGCGTCAGGACGATCTGCACCGCCTGAACCAGCTCCAGCACGACCTGTATCCAGACGACCAGCAGCAGCGCATCCTCGAACCGGCCCTTGCCGCCGAACATGCGCCCCACCCCCGCCATCAGACCCGCGACAAGGGCCACGGACAAAATTTGCGTTCCGGCCATGGCAAAAGGGATCGAGGGAAGCCGAAAGATCGGTGGCAGCGCCTCGTCCGGCAACGGAAAGATCAGCGTCGCCACCCATGCCACACCGGCCGAGGCTACCGCCACGATCAGCGCTGCCATCCAGCGCGCCGGAACCGGCCAGTCCGCAGCAATGACCACCCGCGCCGCCATTTGCGGATCGCGCAGGGTCAGCCCGAACAACGCCTTGAGATCGTTGAAATTCATACTCGCCTCGCCAACGCGGAAATGCCCGCGCCCCAGATCGTCAGAAAACCCAGCCCCGTCACCGCCTGCGTCGATGTCAGCGCCGGTCCGGGGCCGATCAGCCCCGCCACCATCCCCGTCAGCAGCATCGCAGGCGCCACCGCCAGCAGCGCCCAGAACAGTGCCAGCCGCGAATCCTCTGGCTTCAGGCGGCGCGGAAACAGATGCGAGGCCAGCGCGACCAGCGAGGCCACAGCATAGACGATCAGCGGCATCAGGAACATCACCGCCAGCAGGGAACCGCCCATTCGCGCCTCGAAGGGCACGGATGGATCCAGCGCCGCGTCGCGGGCATGCATCGGGGCCTGCGCGATCAGAAAGATCAGCATCGCCGCCATCAGCACCGCCAGCATGACCCGTTCGGGCATGCCCTGAAGGCTGCGCACCACGCGGCGCGGTGCCCACCAGCTTTGCAGGATGCGCGGCACCATGCCGCCGCGCGTCACTGTCCGTTTGCGCGCCGGGTCAGCCAAGCTTCCAACCGCTCATTGATCTGGCCACGCAGAACCTCGTCCTCGATTTCCTCCAGCGCGTCGGCAAGGAAGGACAGGACCAGAAAGACGATGGCGCGATCCTTTGGCACCCCGCGAGAGCGCAGATAGAACAGCGCGGTATCGTCTATGGCCCCGGTCGTGGAACCATGCGAGCATTTCACGTCATCGGCGTGGATTTCCAGTTCCGGCTTGGCCAGAAACTGACTGCGCTCATCCAGCAGCAGCGCCTGGCTAAGCTGATAGCCATCGGTCTTTTGCGCGCCGGGTTTGACCAGAATCTTGCCCTGAAACACCCCCTCGGCACCGTTCTTCAGCACCTTCTTGAAGACCTGACGGCTTTCGCAGCGTTCGGCGGAATGCGTGATGAACACAGTGTCGTCATGGTGGAACGGGCCGACATTACCGTCACCCAGCACCGCGCCCGCGATATGGGCCACCGCATCGTCGCCGACGATGTCGATCACCCCCTCGTGCCGCATCAGCGTGCCGTTCACCGCCAGCGCAAAGCTTTTCAGCAGCGCCCCGGCCTCGACCCTCGCGAACAGATGCGACAGCCCGACCTTCTGATGCCCGGCACGCTTGGCGGCGATATGGTGCAACCGCGCGCCTTTCGCCAGATCGACCTCGATCGCCCCGTTCGAGCGCGCGCCCGCCATGCCGGTTTCCAGCAGCGTCAGCTCTGCGCCTTCTTCGACCCGGATGACGTGATGCCAGACGACATCGGCATCGGCGGCCTGACGGCGATGCATGATATGCACCGGCTTCGATGGCTTGCCGGTCACGCGGATCAGCACGCCCTCGGTGGCAATGGCGGTATTCAACGCGGCGAAGGGGCGATGAACGGGCCTTTGCGCGGCAGCCTCAAGCCGGCCATAGATCGACTCGGCCCAGTGATCGGGCTGCGCCCCGGCGCGGGACAGCAGGTCGATCCCCAGCCCCTCAAGCGTCAGGTCGTCCGATTCCGCCGCGTCAAAGACACCATCCACGAAAACCAGTGTCAGCCGGTCCAGATCGGTGAAAAGCGGCGAATCAGGGGCCTTGCCCTCGACGGGAATCGGCTGCGGCGCAGGGTCATTGAAGGGGCGCGGGTTGGTATAGCGCCAGTATTCGTCGCGCGGACCGGGCAGGCCCATCGCGCGCAGACGTACCAGCGCATCGGCCCGCGCCGGGGCGGCAAAGCCCCCCTGCGGCAGGCAGGCGGCATCCAGCCGCGCCTGAAGGGCATCGGCCGCGCCACCGGCGGGCCGGTTCTGAACTTCGGCCTCGGGCATCAACCGGCCTCCGTCAGAAGATCGCCGTAACCCTCTTCCTCGACTTGCAGGGCCAGCTCGGGGCCGCCGGTTTTCACGATGCGGCCATCGGCCAGGATATGCACGACATCGGGCTGAATATGGTTCAGCAGGCGCTGATAATGGGTGATCACCAGAAAGCTGCGATCCGGGCCGCGCAGCGCGTTCACGCCATCGGCAACCAGCCGCATCGCATCGACATCAAGGCCGCTGTCGGTCTCGTCCATGATGCACATGCGCGGTTCCAGCATGGCCATTTGCAGGATTTCGTTGCGCTTCTTTTCGCCCCCCGAAAAGCCCACATTGACCGGGCGTTTCAGCATCTCGGCGTCGATCTGCAATTCCTTCGCCTTCGCACGCACCACCTTGAGAAACTCGCCCGAGGACATTTCCTCTTGCCCACGCGCCTTGCGCTGCGCATTCACGGCGGTGCGCAGAAAGGTCATGTTGCCGACGCCGGGAATTTCCACCGGGTACTGAAAGGCCAGAAACAGGCCGGCAGCGGCGCGCGCCTCGGGTTCCAGCGCCAGCAGATCGCCGCCATTCAGCAGGGCCGAACCCTCTGTCACCTCATAGCCGTCGCGCCCCGACAGGACATAGGACAGGGTCGATTTCCCCGATCCGTTCGGCCCCATGATCGCATGGACCTGACCAGCGGGAACCTCTAGCGAAAGGCCCTTCAGGATCTGCTTGTCCTCTTCCTCAAGTTTGACGTGCAGATTATTGATTTTCAGCATTTTTTATTCCGTTTAAAAAGCCAGGCAGCGATGGCTGGCCAGGTAGCAGGCAACCTCAGCGGCGATCGGGGGCGGGGCCGGGCGGATGTTCCCCGAAGCGGGCGTTCAGCATGGCCAGCGAAATACCGTAATAGCCCGCGGCAAACAGCAGCGTCAGGAAAAAGCCCGACCACGCACCGCCTTGGGTGGCGAAGCTGTGATTGACCATCCCGACCAGCAGCATCCCCATCAGAACCACCACGATATGCAACCATAGCGGCCCTGAAGGGCGCTGTTTCAGCAGGCGGCGAATCTGCGCCGTCGAAATTCCGTTCAACATCAGCCCACACTCCCCTCAAGACTGATCGCGACAAGGCTTTGCGCCTCCATCGCAAATTCCATCGGCAGCGCCTGCAACACGTCCCGGCAAAAGCCGTTCACGACCAGCGCCACGGCCTCTTCCTCATCCATGCCGCGCGACCGGCAATAGAACAACTGATCGTCATCGACCTTGCTGGTCGTCGCCTCGTGTTCGACCCGGCTGCTGGTGTTCCTGACCTCGATATAAGGCACGGTATGCGCCCCGCATCTGTCGCCGATCAGCAGGCTGTCACATTGCGTATAGTTGCGGCTGTTCGCGGCCTTGGGATGCATCGAAACCTTGCCGCGATAGGTGTTCTGCGCCCGCCCCGCCGAAATTCCCTTGGAAACAATGCGAGAGCGGGTGTTCTTGCCAAGATGGATCATCTTTGTGCCGGTATCGGCCTGCTGATGATTGTTGGCGATGGCGATCGAATAGAACTCGCCCTGCGATTCGTCTCCGCGCAGAATGCAGGAGGGGTATTTCCAGGTGATCGCGCTGCCGGTTTCCACCTGCGTCCACATCACCTTGGCCCGCGCCTCGCGGCAATCGGCACGCTTGGTCACAAAATTATAGATGCCGCCCTTGCCGTTCTCGTCGCCGGGGAACCAGTTCTGCACGGTCGAGTATTTGACCTCGGCATCCTCCAGCACGACGATTTCCACCACGGCGGCGTGCAACTGAATCGTGTCGCGCTTGGGGGCAGTACAACCCTCAAGATAGCTGACATAGCTGCCCTTGTCGGCGATGATCAGCGTGCGTTCGAATTGCCCGGTATTTTCGGCGTTGATGCGGAAATAGGTGGACAGCTCCATCGGGCAGCGCACACCGGGCGGGACATAGACGAAAGAGCCGTCCGAAAACACCGCTGCATTCAGCGCGGAATAGAAATTGTCGCCCTGAGGCACGACACTGCCCAGATATTTCCGGACCAGATCGGGATGTTCGCGGATCGCCTCGCTGATGGAACAGAAGATGACCCCGGCACGCGCCAGTTCATCCTTGAAGGTAGTGCCGACGCTGACACTGTCGAACACCGCGTCCACGGCGACCTTGCGCCCCTCGACCGGAGTGTCGCCCGCGCCCTCGACCCCGGCAAGGATCATCTGTTCTTTCAGCGGGATACCCAGCTTTTCATAGGTGGCCAGCAGCTTGGGATCGACCTCGTCCAGCGATTTCGGTTTTTCCACCATGCTTTTCGGGCGGGCATAATAATACTGATCCTGAAAATCGATATCCGGAATATCCAGCAGCGCCCATTCCGGCAGTGCCATCTGCTGCCAGCGTCGGAAGGCCTGCAACCGCCATTCGGTCATCCATTCCGGTTCAGCATTCTTTTGCGAGATCAGACGAACGATATCCTCATTCACGCCCTTGGGCGCGTATTCCATCTCGATCTCGGTATCCCAGCCGTATTTGTAACTGCCCATGCCCTGAACAGTTTCGACGGTTTCCCGGTCAACGCCTTCGCGTATATCAAGATCGGCGGGTTCGTTCATCCTGTGTCCTTCCTGGGTAAAATATCGCTTACCCGTTCCTGTCGCGCCATCGGTGATACGCTTTTTCCCAAGCTGCCGCAAATCGGTTCGTCTGATCGTCGTCCAAAGCCGGGTTTATCGAGATGCGGATGACCGACTGCGCCTCGGAATCGCTGAAGCCCATCGCCTGCAAGGTGCCGCTGGCGCGGACCTTGCCCGAAGAACAGGCCGACCCCGCCGAAACCGCAAACCCCGCCAGATCCATCTGCATGACCTGAGTTTCGCCCTTCCATCCCGATGTAAGCAGACAGGTCGTGTTCGGCAAGCGTCTTGCCTTCGCGCCGACGATCACGACACCCGGCGCGGCGTCCAGCAACCGTGCCTCAAGCGCGTCACGCCGGGCGGCAACCTGTTCCCACAGCCCGGCCTCAAGATCGCGCTGCGCCGCCATTGCTGCCGCCGCAAAGCCTGTGATGCCGATCAGGTTCTCGGTTCCGGCCCGGCGGCCCTGTTCCTGACCGCCGCCGCGAATCAGCGCCGGAATGTCGGTACCCTTCTTCAGGATCAGCGCGCCAACGCCTTTTGGCCCGCCCAGCTTATGCGCGGCGACAAAACCCGCCGTGATTCCCAGCCAGTTGAAGGCAAAGGGCACCTTGCCGAATGCCTGGGTCAGATCGCTGACCGCCAGCCCCTCGGGCAGGGTCTGGATCACGCCGGTTTCACTGTTGGCCAGTTGCAGCGTGCTGTTCGCCGGATCGGCGACGGTGACGATTCCATCCCCATCCACCGGCAGGGCCGGATCACACCAGACCTTGACCGCGCTGTGTTCGACCGGCGCGCAGGACATGCCGCGCCCGGCCAGCATCATCGCGGCTGCCTCGGTCGCGCTGCCGGTAAAGATCACATCCGCGCCTTCCGCGCCCAGTGCCGTCGCGACCTGTTCGCGGGCGCGCTCAAGCGCCATTTTCGCCGCCCGCCCCTCGGCATGGACCGACGAGGGGTTGCCCGAAACATCCATCGCGCCGATCATCGCGTCCCGCGCCTCGGGGCGCAGCGGCGTGGTGGCGTTCCAGTCGAGATATGTCCTCATCCAAGCGCGTCCGCAATCCGGTTGGCCAGAATCCGCGCCACGGCATCCTTGCTCATGCGCGGCCAGTCCTCGGCCCCGTCTTCGGTAATCAGGGTCACGGCGTTTTCCCGTCCGCCCATGATGCCGGTCGAGGGCGAGACATCGTTGGCGACGATCCAGTCACAGCCCTTGCGCAGCCGTTTCGCCGCCGCATATTCGGCAACATCGTTGGTTTCCGCCGCAAAGCCGACCACCAGTTCAGGCCGCCGCCGGTCAAGCCGACTGAGCCAGGCCAGGATGTCGGGATTCTCGGCCATCTCAAGATTGGGCGGATTGCCCGAGCCATCCTTTTTCAGCTTTCTGTCTGCCGGATTGATCACCCGCCAGTCCCCCACCGCAGCCGCCATCACCGCGACATCGGCAGGCAGGGCACCATCCACCGCATCGCGCATCTGCGCTGCGGTCTCGACCCGGATGACACGGACCCCTTCGGGCGGGGGAACGATGGCGGGGCCGGTCACAAAGCTGACATCAGCCCCCAGATCGCGCAGCGCCCCGGCAATCGCGGCACCCTGCGCCCCGGACGAACGGTTAGCGATAAAGCGCACCGGATCGATGGGTTCGAAGGTTGGACCCGAGGTGACGATGACATGCCGCCCGTGCAGGCGCTGGGGCTGCCCGACCTCGGCCTCGGGACCAAGCTTCAGCGGCGTGTTGGCCAGCGCCTTGTTGATCGCGGCGATGATCGCTTCGGGCTGCGCCATGCGACCGGGACCGTATTCACCGCAGGCCATCTCGCCCTCGTCAGGGCCGACGAACAGGATGCCGTCATCGCGCAGAATGGCCAGATTGCGCTGCGTGGCGCGGTGCTCCCACATGCGCACATTCATCGCGGGTGCAATCAGCACCGGCTTGTCCGTCGCCAGCAGCAAGGTCGAGGCCAGATCGTCCGCCGCACCATGCGCCATCCGCGCCATCAGATCGGCCGTCGCGGGCGCGACGACAACCAGATCGGCATTGCGCGACAACTGTATATGCCCGATTTCCGCCTCGGTCGAGATGTCGAACAGCCCGGCATGCGCCTTTTCCCCCGCCAGAACCGACAGGGTCATGGCGGTGGTGAATTCGGCACCCGCCTGCGTCAGCACCGGCGTCACCGCCATGCCCTGCCCCCGAAGCAACCGGATAAGCTGCGGCACCTTGTATGCCGCGATTCCGCCGCCGATGATCAATAGGATACGCTTGCCGTTCATTCCGAAACCCCTGAATAATACATCTGTCAAATAAACCCGCGCCCAATCTGCCACAAGGACGCGGTCGCGTTAACCTTTCCTTAAACGATCCCCGTTAACCAATTTTCAGGCAAGCTTTCCTGGGGGTGCAGATGATCGCGATCGCCTATTCGGTCGCCTTCGAGGGAATCGAGGCGCGGCTGGTCGAGGTCCAGTGTTCGGTCGCGGCCGGGTTGCCGGGCTTTGCCATTGTCGGACTGCCCGACAAGGCCGTCAGCGAGGCGCGAGAACGGATCAGGGCAGCGTTCGGCGCGCTGGCCATCGCGCTGCCGAACAAGCGGCTGACGGTGAATCTGTCGCCTGCCGACATGCCGAAAGAGGGCGCGCATTTCGACCTGCCCATCGCGCTGGCGATCCTTGCTGCGCTGGAAATTGTGCCCGCCGATGAACTGGCGCGCTGCGTCTGCCTGGGCGAGATGGCGCTGGACGGGCGGCTGGTTCCGGTCGCGGGCGCGCTGCCCGCCGCGATGGCTGCGGCCGAGGACGACCGTGCCCTGATCTGCCCCCGCGCCTGCGGACCCGAAGCGGCCTGGGTCGCCTCGGTTCCGGTTCTGGCCCCCGCCAGCCTGCGCGAGGCAGTCGATCATTTGACCGACCGCAGCCCGCTGGCCCGCGCCACGCCGGGGGTGATCAGCGATCTTCCGCCGGTCGGCTGCATGTCCGAGGTCAAGGGCCAGGAACGCGCAAAGCGCGCGCTGGAAATCGCCGCCGCCGGACGCCACCACCTGCTGATGGTCGGTCCGCCCGGCGCGGGCAAATCCATGCTGGCCGCGCGCATGGCCGGGCTGATGCCACCGCTGACCCCGGCCGAGGCGCTGGAAACCTCGATGATCCATTCGCTGGCGGGGACGCTGGACGATCACGGCATCATGCGAATCGCCCCCTTTCGCGAACCGCATCATACGGCCTCGATGGCGGCAATCGTCGGCGGCGGGCGCGGCGCGCGGCCGGGCGAGATCAGCCTTGCCCATAACGGGCTGTTATTCATGGATGAGTTTCCGGAATTTCCACGCCAGGTTCTGGAAACCCTGCGCCAACCCATCGAGACGGGCGAGGTGACGGTGGCGCGCGCCAATGCCCATATCCGCTATCCCTGCCGCTTTCTGCTGATCGCCGCAGCCAATCCCTGCCGCTGCGGTCATCTGGCCGATGCGGCCCAGGCCTGTTCGCGCGCGCCGCATTGCGGGGCCGATTACATGGGCCGGATTTCGGGCCCGCTGATGGACCGCTTTGACCTGCGGCTGGAGGTTCCGGCGGTGGGGTTCATGGATCTGGAGCTGCCATCCGGCGGCGAAAACTCGGAGGTGATCGCGGCACGGGTCTTGACGGCGCGAGAAATTCAGGCGCGGCGCTTTCGCGACCACCCGCGCCTGAGGGTCAATGCCGATGCCTCGGGCCGGATACTGGACGAGATTGCAAGCCCCGACAGCGAAGGCCGCGCGTTGATCCTGAAGGCGTCAGAACGGCTGGGGCTGACGGCGCGCGGCTATCACCGGATCCTGCGCACAGCCCGCACCATTGCCGATCTGGCAGGCAGCGACGAGGTGCAGGTGCCGCATCTGGCCGAGGCGATCAGCTATCGTCTGCCTTTCGTGCCGGGCGGATAAAATCCGCCCGGATTGCGTCCCGCGGAAAGGAGCTGCGCCCCGGCCCCATCGAGGGGCCGGGGCGCAGGCGCATTCGCGCGGTCTAGCGGCTGGCCAGCCGGGTTTCGATCGCCTGCCAGATCAAAGCGGCAGCATTGACACCATCAAAGCGTTCGAGCTCTTGAATGCCGGTCGGCGAAGTCACGTTGATTTCGGTCAGCCAGCCGTCGATCACGTCGATGCCGGTGAAGATCAGGCCCTTTTCGCGCAGAACCGGGCCGATCCGGGCACAGATCTCGTGCTCGCGTTCGGTCAGGCCGATTTTCTCGGCGCGCCCGCCGACATGCATGTTGGACCGCGCCTCGCCTTGTTGCGGTACCCGGTTGATCGCTCCGACGGGGGCGCCATCAACCAGAATGATCCGCTTGTCGCCCCTTGTCACGGCGGGCAGATATTTCTGCGCGATCATCGGTTCGCGGTTGATCCCGGCGAAGGTTTCCAGAAGCGAGGACAGGTTCGGATCGTCGGGGCGCAGGTGGAACACCCCTGCCCCGCCGTTGCCATAGAGCGGCTTGACGATGATGTCGCCATGCCTGTCGCGAAAGCGCCGGAAAGCCGCCGGGTCACGGGCGATCATGGTTGGCGGCGTCAGGTCGGGAAAATCCAGCACCATCAGCTTTTCGGGGCAATTACGCACCCAGAACGGATCATTCACGACCAGCGTGGCGGGATGCACCCGGTCCAGCAGATGCGTCGAGGTCACATAGGCCATGTCGAAAGGCGGATCCTGACGCAGCCAGACCACGTCAAATTCGCTGACATCGACCTCGGCCCAGTCACCGAAGGTCACGTGATCGCCCTGTCTGCGCCGAAGGCTGACCGGGCGGCCCCGGGCGATCACCCGACCCTCGTCATAGCGCAACTGGTCAACCGTATATTGGAACAGGCGATGTCCGCGCGCCTCGGCCTCCAACCCGATGCGGAAAGTGCTGTCGGCATCGACCGACACAGCCTCGACCGGATCCATCTGCAACGCGACGTAAAGGCTCATGCGGACCTCCTGCAAGTTTCGGGGCGCTTGTCGCCCGATGACCGGCAGGATGCAAGGCCCCCTCAGGCGTCGGCAAAGGCGTTTTCGATAACCTCGACCCGGCCCGTCCAGTCCACAAGCGCGGCATCGAATCGCATTTCGGTCAGCAGCCCGCCCGGCAAGGCCCCGCAATATTCGTTTGCGGCAAGGCAGATGCGGTCCATCTGGCGGCGGCCCAGGCGTCCCGCCGCGCGGGCATGATCGGCACCCGCCTTGACCTCGACGAAGACAACGCAATCGCCTTTGCGGCAGATCAGATCGACCTCACCCGCCGCGCCGCGCCAACGTCGGGCAAGAATCGTATGGCCGGTGGCCTCATAGCGGGCGGCTGCCGCATCCTCGGCCAGCGATCCGGCGAGGCAGGCCACAGCACCGCGCCGCCCGCGCATGCCTGCGCGGGCGGCAAAACCGCCAGCGCGGCCCTGACCCCGGCCTGTCCAGCCCCACGTGTCCGCAATACCCAACGATGCTGCCATCATACCTTCCGTTCCTGTTCGTCGCCGTCCGGCGCAAGCGCCAGCGCGGCCTGATAGACATCCCGCCGGGGCAGGCCCAGTTCCTGCGCCACCTCGCGCGCGGCATCCTTGACGGTCATCCGTCCCAGACGCGCGCGCAGTGCCGCCGTCACCTGCTCCACACCGGCAACGACCGGCGTGGGCCGGTCAAGCACAAGAACCACCTCACCCTTCAGCGATGCGATGCGCGGATCGGCCACGAGTTCGGCGGCTGTTCCCCGGATCACCTCTTCGAATTTCTTGGTCAGCTCCCGCGCCACAACGATAACGCGATTCGCCTCAATCTCGCAGAGATCTCTTAATGTTCGGTTAACGCGTCTCGGGCTTTCGAACAGGATCACCGTCGCATCCACCGCCGCCCATTGCCGCAGCCACGCCGCGCGCGCCGCCGCCGTGGCGGGCGGGAATCCGGCAAACAGAAAGCGGTCGCTTGGCAGGCCCGACAGGCTGAGCGCGGCCAGCGCCGCCGATGGCCCCGGCACGGCATGGACCCGCGCCCCTGCCCCGGCTGCGTCGCGGGCCAGCCCAAAGCCCGGATCGGCGACCAGCGGCGTGCCCGCATCCGAGGCATAGGCCACGCTTTTTCCATCCTCCAACGCCTGTATCAGCGCCGGGCGGGCGCGGTCGGCATTGTGGTCATGATAGGCCAGAATCCGGCGACCGCGCAGGGGAATGCCGTGGATATCCATCAGATGCCGCATGACGCGCGTATCCTCGGCGGCCAGCATCTCGGCCGAGTTCAGCACGTCCAGCGCCCGCAGCGTGATGTCCCGCGCCGTCCCGATGGGGGTTGCGACCAGATAAAGACCCGGATCCAGCCGGGCGGCTTCGATATGCGCCTTCAGACGCTGTGGCCCTTCGGCCCCGGGCAAATCGGTCATCCCTGCCTCCTTGCGGTCAACTCGCCTTTCGTCCGATTGCCATTCCCGGACGATGATCCTACCCTGCGCCGGATCCTGCCGACCCATAGCACAACAGGGAATTCTCACATGCCCGCATTCGCCACAAGCCTGCGCCCGTCACCGATGCGCCGCGCGATCCTGCGCGCCGGCGCGTTGATCTCGGCCTTTGTCATCGCCGCTTGTCAGCCCGTCGGCACCGGCACGGGCGAACGCGCCGGTCCCGATACCGGGCAGCTTATCGACCCGGCGCAGCCGGTACAGGTGGCACTGCTGGTTCCCGGCGGCTCGGGTTCGGCCAATCTGGAATGGCTGGCGCGCAGCCTGAAGAATGCCGCGCGGATGGCCGCGGGCGATGCCCAAGGCGCAGCCATCGACCTGCGGATCTATGACAGCGGGGCCAGCACCGAAAAGGCCGTGGCCGATGCCAATGCCGCCGCCGATGCCGGGGCAAAGATCATCATCGGCCCGCTTTACGCCGAGGCCGCCAATGCCGTGGGTCACGCCATGGCCTCGCGCAATGTCAACGTCTTGTCTTTTTCGAACAATGCCGAGATCGCGGGCGGCAATGTCTTTATCCTGGGCAACAGCTTTGAAAATGTCGCCAACAGGCTGGTCAGCTATGGCGTGCGCAATGGCAAGCGCAACCTTTATGTCGTGGCGGAAAACGACGTCGCGGGCCAGATCGGCGGCCGCGCCATCGAGACCGCCATTGCCCGCAACGGCGCAAGGCTGGCGGGGCGCAGCAATCACCCGGTCTCGGTCAGCGGCATCGACATGGTGACGCCGCAGATCGTTGCCGCCGCGCGCTCGGGTCAGGTGGATGCGGTTTTCATGACCGCCAACAACCAGGCTGTGCTGCCCTATCTGACCGAAAAGCTGGCCGCCGCCGGTGTCACGTCGCAGGTGACGCAATTCATGGGCCTGACCCGCTGGGACGAGCCCGCCTCGCGATTGTCGTTGCCGCAATTGCAAAGCGGCTGGTTCGCGATCCCCGATCAGGGGCTGAAGCAGCAGTTCCAGGCCCGCTATCAGGCCGCCTATGGTGAAAGGCCGCACGAGCTGGCGGGGCTGGCCTATGACGGCGTTGCGGCCATCGCCTCGCTGGTCCGGGCGGGCAAGCGCAATGCGCTGACCAGCGGCGGCCTGACCCAAAGCGCGGGCTTTTCGGGCGTCGATGGCGTGTTCCGCCTGCGCCAGGACCGTACCGCCGAACGCGGGCTGGCCGTCGCCACGATCCGGGGCAATCAGGTCGTCATCCTCGATCCGGCACCGCGCGGCTTTGGCGGCTTCGGGTTCTGACCTTGGACGCGCCCCGTTCAGCGGTCACGCAAAGCGCCCCGGCCCTGCCGGGCGCGCATGGTATCTATGACCCCGGCAGCTTTCTGCCGCAACTGGACAGGGCGCTGTCCGGCATCGACAAGCCACGAGAGATTCGCTCAAAGACCGTCGCCCTGTTGTCAGAGGCCCGCGCGGCGGCCATGGCCGATATCGGCGCGGGTTTCGACAGCCATCCCCGTGCCGCCCGCGAAACCGTGCGCGCCATCGCCGCGCTGACCGACGCCATTGTCACGGCGGTCTTTCACGTCTCGACCCGGCATCTGCACCGCCCGCATTCCTCGGCCGATGGCGAAAGGCTGGCGGTGCTGGCGGTGGGCGGCTATGGCCGGGCCGAGATGGCGCCGGCTTCGGATGTCGATCTGTTGTTCCTGACACCCTACAAGATCACCCCATGGGCCGAAAGCGTGGTCGAATCCATGCTGTACATGATGTGGGATCTGAAGCTGAAGATCGGTCATTCGATCCGTACGGTGGATGACTGCCTGCGTCTGGGGGCAGGTGACATGACGATCCGCACCTCGCTGGTGGAACACCGGCTGGTGACGGGCCATGCCGGGCTGGCGCAGACCCTGCGCGAAAGGCTGTGGTCGGAACTGTTTGAAAAGACCATCCCGGAATTCATCGAGGCCAAGCTTCAGGAACGCACCTCCCGCCATCAGCGGCAGGGCGGCCAGCGTTACGTGCTGGAACCCAATGTGAAAGAGGGCAAGGGCGGGCTGCGCGACCTGCAAACCCTGTACTGGATCGCGAAATACATCCACCGCGTCGATCGTGCCGTGGAACTGGTCGATCTGGGCGTCTTTACCCGCGACGAACATCTGTCCTTCTGGCAAGCCGAGGATTTCCTGTGGGCGGTGCGCTGCCATCTGCATCTGATCGCGGGCCGCCCGGTCGATGTGCTCAGCTTTGACATGCAGGTCGAGGTGGCGCGGCGCATGGGTTACAAGGATACGCGGGCGCGGCGCGGGGTCGAGTATTTCATGCAGGACTATTTCCGCCACGCGACCCGCGTGGGCGAACTGACCCGCGTGTTCCTGACCGCGCTGGAGGCGAACCATGTCCGCAAGGCCCCGATCCTGGGCCGCATCTTTCGCCGCCGCCGCCAGATGAGGGCGGGCTTCGTGGACCGTCATGGCCGCATCGCCATTCAGGACGATGTGGAATTCCTGCGCAACCCGCTGAACATCCTGCGAGTCTTTGAAGAGGCGCTGCGCACAGGCGTGCTGATCCATCCCGACGCCATGCGCCTGATCGCAGCCAATCTGGACCTGATCGACGACAAGGTCCGGCTGGATCCCGAAGCGATGCGCATCTTCATGGATCTGCTGTTGCGCCACGGCAATCCCGAACGCGCCCTGCGCCGGATGAACGAGCTGGGGGTGCTGGCCGCCTTTATCCCCGAATTTGAACCCGTCGTGGCGATGATGCAGTTCAACATGTATCACCATTACACGGTGGACGAACATTCCATCCAGTGCATCGCCGCCCTGGCCGAGATCGAGCGCGGCGAACATCCCGACGATCTGCCCATCTCCAGCGAGATCATGAAAGAGGGCGTCAACCGCAGGGTACTGTATCTGGCCACGCTGCTGCATGATATCGGAAAGGGCCGGCCCGAGGATCACTCGATCCTGGGCGCGCGGATCGCGCGGCGCATCGCCACGCGCTTTGGCTTTTCGCCCGAGGATGTCGAAACCGTCGAATGGCTGGTGCGCAACCATCTGCTGATGTCGGATGTCGCCCAGAAACGCGACATATCCGACCCCCGCACATTGCGCGACTTTGCCAAGGCGGTGAAAACGCGCAAACGGCTGGATCTGCTGCTGGTGCTGACCGTCTGCGATATTCGCGGCGTCGGCCCCGGCGTCTGGAACAACTGGAAGGCCGTTCTGCTGCGTCGCCTGCATCAGGAAACAGCCGCCGCGCTGGAAGGCGGAATGGAGGAACTGAACCGCGACAAGCGCCAGAACGAGGCCAAGCGGTCCCTGCGTCACCTGCTGATCGGCAAGGGCTGGGACGCCAGGGCGATCCGCGCCGAGGCCGCGCGCCATTATGACAATTACTGGCCCGGCCTGCCAACCGAAGTTCAGGCGATCTTTGCCGAGTTGCTGCGCCAGATTGGCCCCGTCGAAATCCGCATCGACCTGCGGGCCGATCCCGACCGCGACGCGACCAGCGCCGCCTTTGTGCTGGCCGACCATCCGGGCATCTTCTCGCGGCTCTGCGGGGCGCTGACGCTGATGGGTGCGAATGTGGTGGATGCGCGCACCTATACCACGCGCGACGGCTATGCGACCGCCGTGTTCTGGATTCAGGATTCCGAGGGCCACCCCTTTTCAGAAGAGCGGTTGCCCCGCCTGCGCCAGACCATCCTGCGTACCCTGAAAGGCGAAATCGTCGCCCGCGACGCCTTTGCCAGCCGCGACAAGCCGAAAAAGCGCGACCGCGAATTCAGGTTCCCGACGCATATCACCTTCGACAACGAGGGCAGCGACATCTATACCATCATCGAAGTCGATACCCGCGACCGCCCCGGCCTGCTGTATGATCTGACCCGTGCGATGGCCCGCAATCACATCCAGATCGTCAGCGCGGTGATCGCCACCTATGGCGCGCAGGTGGTTGACAGTTTCTATGTCAAGGACATGTTCGGGCTGAAACTGCAAAGCGAGGCAAAGCGCGAAGCGCTGGAAAAGAAACTGCGAGAGGCAATGGCCAGCGGGGCCAAACGGGCAGAGGAATAGCGAAAAATGAAACCGGGACTGGTGCGCGGATTCCTGTCGGTGGGAATCTGGACCCTCATCTCGCGCGTGTCGGGCTTTGTCCGCGACATCCTGATGGCAAGCTGGCTGGGGACCGGGCCTGTGGCCGAGGCGTTCCTGATCGCCCTGTCCCTGCCAAACATGTTCCGCCGCTTTTTCGCCGAAGGGGCGTTCAACACCGCCTTCGTGCCGATCTTTTCCAAGAAGCTGGGCGACACCGAGGACGCGCAACGCTTTGCGCAGCAGGCATTTTCTGGCCTGTTCATCGTCGTTCTGGTCCTGTCCGCCGTGGCCATGATCCTGATGCCGGGGCTGGTCTGGCTGATGGCCTCGGGCTTTGCGGGGGATGAAAGGTTCGGGCTGGCTGTCGAATATGGCCGTATCACCTTTCCCTATATCCTGCTGATCTCGATGGCCTCGATGATCTCGGGGGTGCTGAACGCGAATGGCCGCTTTACCGCCGCCGCCGCCGCGCCGGTGCTGCTGAACCTGCTGTTCATCGCCGCCATGGGGCTGGGGCGGTGGCGGGGCTGGGATCTGGGGCTGACGCTGGCATGGGCGACGCCGCTGACCGGG
>NZ_JBKEBL010000222.1:0-13522 GCF_047973135.1 Paracoccus sp. (in: a-proteobacteria) | reverse complement strand
TACAGCTTTGGCATCCCCTCGTCCTCGGGCAAATCCGAGGCGGCCTGGCAGTTCCTGAAATGGGCCAGCTCGGCCGAGACGCAAAAGCTGATGGGGATGGTCGATAAATACGGCTATCAATTCTCGGATTTCGTGCGCAAATCGTCTTATGACGATGGCGATCTGGCGCAGCATTACCCTTATCTGGGCGACCAGCTTGGCATGCTGCAACAGGGCAATGGCAAGATCGCCCGCCCGCCCGCGCCGGTTTATACCACGCTTGAGGGGATTCTGGGCCTGGCGCTGAACAAGGTGCTGATTGGCCAGAACAGCCCCGCCGATGCGCTGGCCGAGGTCGAGACCCTGTTCACCAACACGATGAAGGGGAATTTCCTGATCCCCTACAGCTTCCCCTCGTTCGAGGACACGCCCGAGGCCACGGCGGCCCTGATCGCCAGCCTGCGCTGACGCCTGGCGGTGCCGCCTTCGCGCCCGGCAACCGGCGCGAAGGCGGCACACGCGTCGCACCCCCTGCCTCCCCCCCTTTCTGGTCCGGGACCAAAGCCCATGTCACATGCCTCTACCTCTCCGCCGGGGACGCGCCCGTCGCGGAACCGCCTGCGCGAGCATTTGCCAATCCTGCTGATCGCCCCGTCGGTGATCCTGCTGGTCGGTCTGATCGCCTATCCGCTGGTCTTTGCGCTGAAGAACAGCTTTTATTTCTGGAACCTGCAAACCAGCCCCGAGCCGGTGATGTTCGTCGGTCTGGCGAATTACAAGCTGGTGCTGTCGGGGCCAGAGTTCTTTCCCTCGCTGTGGAACACGCTGCTGCTGACATTCAGCGGCACGGCCATCGAATTCGGCCTTGGCCTTGCCATCGCCCTGCTGCTGGCCAACCGCCTGCCGGGGATGAGCGTCAGCCGCGCCATCCTGATCATGCCGACGACCATCGCGCCCATCGTCGTGGGGTTCCTGTTCCGTTACATGTACGACCCTTCGGGCGGCATCATCACCTGGCTGCTGACCTCGATCGGCATCGACCCGCCCTCGGCCGGGATTCTGGGCAGCGCCAACACCTCGCTGCTGGCGGTGCTGGTCGCCGATGTCTGGCAATGGACGCCCTTCTTCGCGATCACGCTTTATGCCGGTCTTTTGTCCGTGTCGCCTGACCTGATCGAGGCCGCGCGTCTGGACGGTGCGTCCTCGGCCACGATCCTGTGGCGGATCAAGCTGCCGCTGATCATGAAAACCGCGCTGATCGTGCTGATCCTGCGCTTCATGCAACTGTTCAACACCTTCGATCTGGTGCTGGTGCTGACACGCGGAGGGCCGGGCACATCGTCGCGGACGCTTGGCTATACGCTGTATCAGCAGGGCCTGATCGACTTTAACATCGGCATGGCCAGCGCGACCACATGGCTGGTTGTGATCATCGTCAACGCGATTGTCGGCCTTTACGCCTTTTTCGCCTTCCGCAACTGGGAGTGGTAGGATGATTGGTCAGAAAACACCCCTGAAAAGCCTGGCCATCTATGCGCTGCTGGCGCTGGTCATGATCTTTTTCATCGGCCCGATCCTGTGGTTCATCCTGCTGGCGATCCGCCCGCCATCAACCGCCTTTACCATGCCGCCTGTACTGCGGTTCGAACCCACGATGGACGCGATCCGGCACACGCTGATCGAGCCGGGCGCGAATGCCAAGCAGGTCAGGAACAGCCTGATCGTCGCCATTGGCGCGGTGCTGCTGAACCTGCCGTTTTCGCTGCCCGCCGCCTATTCGCTCAGCCGGTTCCGCATCCGCCACAAGAAACATATCATGCTGTGGTATCTGGGCCTTCTGATGGCACCGCCGGTCGCCTTCCTGATCCCCTATTTCATCCTGATGACGAATGTCGGGCTGTCGGGAACCTATCTGTCCATGGTTCTGGTCCTGCAAACGCTGACCATCCCGTTTTCCGTCTGGCTGATGAAAAGTTTCATCGACGAAGTCCCCGTCGAGATCGAAGAGGCCGCCCGCGTCGATGGCGCCAGCTATGCGACCATCCTGCTGCGGATCATCCTGCCGCTGGTTCGGCCCGGCCTGATCGTGACCTCGATGTTCGCCTTCGTCTTTGCCTGGAACAACGCGGCCTTTCCGCTTGTCCTGTCATCCCAGCAAACCGCGACGCTGCCAATCGGAACGCTTGGCTACTTCGCCTCTACCGGTGTCACCTGGAGCTTTATCGCCTCTGCCGCAGTGGTCGCGATGCTGCCGCCGATGATCATCTTCCTAGTTTTCGACAAATATGTGGTCCGGGGCCTGACCTTCGGCGCAGTCAAAGGATAACCTGAAATGAGCAATGAAATCCTGAATGTCGCGGTTGTCGGCTCGGGCATTTGGGGTGGCCAGCACGCCCATGTGTTCAACACCCTGCCGAACACGCGCCTTGTCGCGGTCTGCGACCTGCAAGAGGACCGGGCGCAGGCCATGGCAAAGACGCATGGCGTCGCCCATGTCTTTACCGACCACCGCAAGCTGCTGGAGCTTGACGGCATCGACGCCATCACCATAGCCACGCCCGATTTCACGCATACGCCGCTGATCGTCGATGCGTTGGCAGCGGGCAAGCATGTTCTCAGCGAAAAGCCCCTCGCCACAACGGTTGACGAGGCCGAGGCGATCCGCAAGGCCGCCGCCGCCAGCGACCGCAAGATCATGGTCGATTTCCACAACCGCGTGAACCCGGCCATCGCCGCCGCGCGGGACGAGATCGCGCAGGGCACGCTTGGCCGTGTCATCCACGGTTCGGGGCGGCTGTCGAACACGACATTCGTGCCGCTGGAAATGCTGGCCTGGGCGGGCCGGTCCTCGGCGCTGTGGTTCCTTGGCTCGCATCTGGTCGATGCGCTGCGCTTCATGCTGGACGACGATGTGACCCGCGTCTTTGCCATGCGCCGCGACGGGCATCTGGCCTCGAAAGGGGTCGCAACCGCCGATGTCCACCTGTCGATGCTGGAGTTTTCAAAGGGCGCGATCCTGACCATCGAAAACAGTTGGGTGCTGTCGCCCGACAACCCGCAGGTCTTTCACTTCGAGACCGAACTGGTCGGCGAACGGGGCCAGATCCAGTTGAACCCCTCGCATAACGGGGCCTATCGGCAATTGACCGGACAGGGCCTGAAATACCGCGACCTGTTCGGCGTGACGCCCGCAGGTCCGGCACGGATCGGCGGTTTCGTCTTTGAATCCATCGCCCGCTTTGTCGATGCGATCCAGAACGATACCGAAGTGCTGGCCACGGTCGAGGACGGGCTGCGCGTCACCCGTGTCCTGTCCGCCATCGAGGACAGCGCGAAATCCGGTCAGCCCGTGGACATCACCTATTGAGGAGGAAACCCAAATGGCATCCCTGACCATAGATAATGTCGGCAAGAAATACGGCGAAGTACGGGCGATCTCGAACGTGTCCATCGACGTGGAGGACGGCGAGTTTCTGGTGCTGGTCGGCCCCTCGGGCTGTGGCAAATCCACGCTGCTGCGCATGATCGCCGGGCTTGAAAGCCTGACCGATGGGCGTGTCTTTCTGGGCGACCGCGATGTCAGCGACGTTGATCCCAAGGATCGCGACGTGGCGATGGTGTTCCAGAACTATGCGCTTTATCCGCATATGACCGTGTTCGACAACATGATGTTCGGCCTGCAACAGCGCAAGGTACCCGCAGGTGAGGCCCGCGAGATGGTGATGAACGCCGCGCGGATTCTCGATCTGGAACCGCTGATCGACCGCAAACCCGGCGCCTTGTCGGGCGGGCAGAGGCAGCGGGTGGCAATGGGTCGCGCCATCGTGCGCAGCCCGACCATCTATCTGATGGACGAGCCGCTGTCGAACCTTGACGCCAAGCTGCGCGTCCAGATGCGGGCGGAACTGAAGCTGTTGCGCAAGCGGCTGGGTGTGACCACGGTATACGTGACCCATGATCAGGTCGAGGCGATGACACTGGGCGACCGGGTGGCCGTTCTGTCACCGCATGCGCCGGGGCAGCTTAGCAACCTGCAACAATGCGACAGCCCGCAAAAGCTGTATCTGGAGCCCTGCAACATGTTCGTGGCGGGGTTCATCGGCTCGCCCGCGATGAATTTCGTCTATGCCGATCTGACGCGGGACGATCAGGGGCTGACGGCGCATATCCCCGGAACCGATGACCGCCTGCGCCTGACGCCGGAAAATACCCCGGTGTTTCAGGCTCTTGCGGCGCATGCCGGTGCCCGCGTGGTGATGGGCATGCGGCCCGAGTTCTTTGCACTGGAACCGCAGGGACAGGGCGATCAGTCGCAGACGATCACGGCGGATATCATGATTTCGGAACTGGTCGGACCCGATGCCTATCTGCATTTCGACCTGCCCACCCCCGAGGTCGGCAAGGATCTGATGCAGGTGCTGAACGATGGCGAAAGCGCGGGCAGCGGCGAGGCGCGTTATTCCGCGCGCGTCAGCTCTGAACGGCTTGCCGCGCCTTCGGGAATGATGCCGCTGTATCTGGACATGCCGCGCCTGCATTTCTTTGACGAAACCACCACCGCCCGGATCTGCTGATCCGCAGCGAACCGGCGCGCGGCGGGATCATCCCGCCGCATCGCCATCTGCCAAAGCCTCGGCATCCACGGAAATCGTCACCACATCGTTGCGTGCATGCGATTCGTAATAGTCGAAGGCCATCCCCGACGCATCGCGCGAGATCGAGCGGACCAGAAGCACGGGAAAGGTCTTTGACACCTGCAAATGGCCCGCGACATGTTGCGGCGCGATGACGGCTGCGACCTCGCGGCGGGCGCGAAAGATGTGGTGCCCCGCCTGCCGCAGCGTCGCGTTCAGCGACCCCTCGCCCCGCAGCACGGGCTTGCCAGCCAGCGACTGCCCGACCGGCAAGGGCAGCCAGTTGGTCGAATGCATCGCAGGCAGCCCGTCGATCAGGCGCAGACGTTGCAGCTCGAATCCAACCGTGCCGGGTTGCAGCCCCAATGCCCGCGCCGCCCTGTCGGGCAGCGGCTTTTCCGCCGATTGCAGCACCCTTGTTTCAATTTCCGTGCCCGCCGAATGCGCGCCGGGTTCCAGAAAGCCCTGCGTGACCTGCAACCTCCAGCGATTATCCGACTGATCGCTGACAAAGGCCCCGCGACGCGGCACAAGGCGGATCAGGTTTTTCTGTTCCAGCGTACGAAAGGTCTCGCGCACGGTTGATCGGGCAAGGTCATATCGTCGGCACAGTTCCGATTCCGAGGGAATGCGCTGGCCGCTTTTCAGTTCGCCGTCTGCGATCATTCTTTCAATGATATTAGCCAATTGCAGGTAATATGGTTCCGATGACGACCGTTCTATATTCTGCATCCGGCTGATCCTGTTTGTCCGCACATTCCGTACAAAACAGCGCGGATTTCTGGTTGTCCATAAAAAAGATTGACCGATTTTGCATAATTTTGTACGTACAGTAGGGGCATTTCGGCCGAAACGGAAAGCCGCACCCCTGCCGCTTTCCCGCCGGCGCCAACCCGCATGCCGAAAAATGGAGAGTGTCTTGGCCAACCGATTTTCAACCAGCTACCGCATGAACCGCGTCCTTCGCGACGACCGCGCCGCACTGATCGTGCCCATTGATCACGGACTGGTCTGGGGCCGGGTCAAGGCGCTTGAGGCCCCGGCGCAGGTGATGCGGCGTTACATCGCGATGGACATCACCGGATTCATGGTCTCGACCGGCATCGTCAAGCAATCCGAGGTCGAAATGGCGAAGAACTCGCATCTGGCCCGCGTGCTGGCCATCGATGCGTTCTGGCCGACCAGCGCCCCGGAAACCGGCACGGGCTGCATGGCCGCCAGTGTCGAGGACGCGGTGCGCCTTGGCGTCGATTGCGTCAAGATGCTGCTGCCGTGGAATGTCAGCGATGCCGAAAAGATCAGCTATTGCAGGCGCATTGGCGAGGTCATCGCCGAGGCCGGCAAATGGGGTGTACCAACCATGCTTGAGCCGGTGTTCCTGAACACCCCGCGCAGCCCAGAAATCGTCACCGCCGAGATGGAGGTCGCCCGCGTCTGCTATGACCTGGGTGCCGACATCATCAAGATCACCTTCCCCGGCCCCGACGCCACCGACAAGCTGTGCACCGAACTGGACATCCCGATCGTCGTGGCGGGCGGCCCGCTGGCGGGTGACGCGGCCTCGACGGTCAATGACATCCGGCTGGCCATCGAGGCGGGCGCACAAGGCGTCGTCGTCGGACGCAAGATCTGGCAGCGCCCCGAATCCGAGGCCGCAGAGATGATGCAACAAATCGCCGCGATCACCCGCAAAAGCTTTACACGCCGCTGGTGATCGCGCGACAAAGCTGACGGGGGGACGGTGATGCTGGTCTGCGGGATCGATATCGGCTCGACGAACCTGAAGGTCGGGCTGTCGGACGGCTCGGGCCGGTTGCTGAGTGCCGAGGTCGTTCCCACGCCCAGAACCGGCGACGACGCCGGCATCGTCACCGACCCAGTCGCTCTGCTGGGCCGGGTCGAGGGAATGGTTCTTGATGCCTGGCGCAGACTTGGCGCGAACCGGCCCATCCGGGCGATTGCGACGACCGGGGTGGGAGAGGACGGTGTTCTTCTGGATGCCGGGCTTCGCCCGCTGGACAATGTCATCCCATGGTTTGACCGCCGTGCCAGCGCCGATGCCGCTGCGATCCGCGTCGATGCGGCGACTGCGCGGCGGGCGGGTATCGCGATGGAACCGACCCGCACAGCAGCCAAGTGGCGCTGGCTGTCGCGCCACCGCCCCGAGGCGCATCGTCAGGCGCATCTTTGGGTGGCCCTGACCGATTACCCGCTGATCGCCTGGGGTGCCGCGCCGTTCATAAGCCAGACCCTGGCGGCGCGGACCGCCTGTTACGATCCCTTCATGCGCGGCTGGATCGACGAGCTGCTGGCCGCAAGCCACGCGCCCCCCCTGCCCGCCGCCCGCCCCGCCGGAACAATCGTCGGACAGATGGCCTGCCCGCGCCTGATCGGGTCCGGGGCGGTGACGGAAAGGACGCTGCTGGTCGCCGGCGGACATGATCACCCGATTGCCGCCTCGGCTATCCATCGCCTCGATCGCAACGCGCGGATCGACAGCCTGGGAACGGCCAGCGTCCTTTACGGCGAAACCACGCAATTCCGCCCCGGTGCGCCCGATCCGCTGATCGCATATTCGGTGCCGGTACGGGGGGGTGAAGGCATGGCCTGTATCGGTGTATTCGAATTTTCCGGCGCTTTGGATACTGCCGGTTCGCGCAGCGCCGTCCGCGACTATCTTGCCGCCACGCCACTGCCGGGCGATCCTGGTACCCCGCAGCCAATCGGCACCGGGGGCACGGCGCGGCGCGGCATCCGTCAGGTACTTGAGGCGGCCAGCATGACCTCGCGCGCGATGTTCGATGGTTTCGCGGCCAGTGGCGTCGCGCCGGGCCCGATCTATGCCACCGGCGGCTGGAGCCGGTCGCACGGGTTACTGCAACTGCGCGCCAGCGTTCTGGGCCAAAGCCTGTTCACCGCCGACGAGGCCGAACTGGCGCTGGTCGGCGCGGCCCTGATCGCCGCCGGGGCCACGGACGCGCCCGCCAGCTTTGCCCCGGCGATCCGCAAGGTCGATCCGGTCGCCGAATGGCAGCGGATCTATGACGCGGCCTATCCCGGTTTTCTGGACCTGCTGCACGCCGGGTCCGACCGATGAGGCATGGTTTCAGCGTGGCCCCGACGCGGCTCCGGGTCATTTCATTCAAAGAGAGGGCAGCATGAAAAAGCTTATCAACGATCCGGCCAAAGTCGTCGCGGAAATGCTTGAGGGGTTCGTCGCGGCCACACCGGGCACCGGCCTTCTGGCAGATGAAACCGTCGTCGTGCGCACCGATCTGCCGCAAGCTGCGGCACGCAAGGTGGCGGTGATTTCCGGCGGGGGCAGCGGGCATGAACCGGCCCATGCAGGCTATGTCGGGCGGGGCATGCTGACTGCGGCGGTGGCGGGGGATGTGTTCACCTCGCCCGCCACCGATTCCGTCCTGGCGGCGATCCGTCATGTCGCGGGTCCGGCGGGGGCGCTGCTGATCGTCAAGAACTATACCGGCGACCGGCTGAATTTCGGCCTTGCCGCCGAACTGGCGCGGGCCGAGGGCATTCCGGTCGAGGTGGTGATCGTCGCCGATGACGTGGCGCTGCATGACACGGTGCCGCCAGACCGGCGGCGCGGCATTGCGGGCACGGTTCTGGTCCACAAGATCGCGGGTGCCGCAGCCGAACAGGGACTGCCGCTGTCCGGGGTGGCCGGTCTGGCCCGTCAGGCGGCAGAGGCGGTGGGGTCCATGGGCGTCGCGCTTGGATCCTGCACCCTTCCGGCGGTGGGCCGACCGGGGTTCGAACTTGGCGCGGACGAGATCGAGGTAGGGCTTGGTATCCACGGCGAACCGGGCGTCCGGCGCGAGGCGATTACCGGCATGGATCATCTGGCGCGGATGGTGCTGGATGTGATCGTCTCAGACCGGGGGATTGACGGCTTGCGGCCCGTCGCGCTGCTGGTCAACGGGCTTGGCGCGACGCCGCCGATGGAGCTGTCCATCGCCCTGCGCGCGGCGCTGGCCGATCTGCGCGGGCGCGGCCTGAACGTCGCCCGTGTCTGGAGCGGCACCCTGCTCAGCGCGCTGGACATGCCCGGCTTTTCCTGTTCGGTGATGCCGCTCGATGCGGATATGCTGGCCCTGCTGGACGCGCCCTGCAACGCGCCCGCCTGGCCGGGACCGGGAATACCGAATGACGGCCCCGTCATCCTTCCCGACGATGCCCCGCCCGCCGACAGATTCCCCGATGCCGCGCCGGATGCAGGGGGCGCGCTGGTCCGTGCCGCCGTCCTGCGCGCGGCGGACGCGCTGATCGGTGCCGAACCAGAGCTGACCCGGCTGGACAGTCTGGCGGGCGATGGCGATCTGGGTCAAAGCATGCAACGCGGTTCCGAGGCGGTAAAGACCCTGCCCGAAGGCGCCTTTACTACGGCCGGGGCCGGGCTTGCGGCGGTGGCGGGCGCATTGCGCAGGGCCATCGGCGGCAGTTCCGGGCCGTTCTACGCGACCGCGTTGCTGAGGGCGTCGCGGGAACTGTCGGGCAACCCGCTGCCCGCCCCTTCGGATTGGGCGAATGCCCTTGACGTAGCCACGCAGGCGATCAGCGATCTGGGCGGCGCAAAGCCGGGGGACCGCACCATGATCGACGCGCTGCGTCCGGCGGCGGATGCCTTCAAGGCGCATCTGGCCAAGGGCAGCCCTCTGGACGAGGCGTGGAAAGCCACCGTCGCCGCAGCGGATCGGGGCCTGGAGGCAACCGCCTCGATGCGCGCGGGGGCGGGGCGTGCCAGCTATCTGGGCGACAGATCCACCGGCATCCCGGATGGCGGCGCGGCGGCGGTCGCAATCTGGATGGCGGCGCTTGGACAGGATCGCGGGCGGTAGGCAACAGAATCCTTGACTCGTCATGTCAATTGCGCACAGTCAGGTTTTGTACGTACAGTACGTTCGGAACGGAACGGTATGGAACGGTATGGAAAGCTGGTATTTTACTTAAACAAAGGGAGGAAATATTATGAACCCACTATATAAAACCATATTCACCGTCGCCGCGGGCCTTATCGCCGCATCCGGCGCGACCGGCCCGGCCCTGGCCGAGGGGCTGCCGGAACGCGTGGGCGTGACGGTCGGCACCTTGGGCAACCCCTTTTTCGTGCCGCTGGTTCAGGGGGCCGAGGATCGCATCAAAGAGGCCGCGCCGGACGCCGATGTCACCGTGGTTGGCGCGGATTACGATCTGAACAAGCAATCCTCGCAGATCGACAGCTTCATCTCGTCGGGGGCGACCCTGATGATCCTGAACGCGGTTGACAGCGCCGCCGTCGCGCCCGCCGTGAAACGCGCCAAAGATGCTGGCATGACGGTCGCCGCTGTCGATGTCTCGGCTGCCGGGGCGGACCTGACGGTCAGAACCGACAACACCCAGGCCGGACGGATCACCTGCGACTATCTGGCGCAGCAAATCGGGGGCAAGGGCGATTTCGTGATCATCAACGGCCCGCCCGTCAGCTCGATCATTGACCGCGTCACCGGCTGCAAAGAGGCGCTGGCGAACTATCCCGACATCAGCATCCTGTCCGATAATCAGGACGGCAAGGCCAGCCGCGATGGCGGGTTTCAGGTGATGTTGGGTCTGCTGACCCGTTTTCCGCATATGGATGCCGTGTTCGGGGCCAATGATCCCACCGCCATCGGCGCGGAACTGGCCGCAAAGCAGACCAACCGCAGCGAGATGATCATCGGCGGCGTGGACGGCTCGCCCGATTTTCTGGAGGCGCTGCAAAAGGACGGCACGCTTCTGGTCGCCTCGGCCTCGCAGGATCCCTATCACATGGCCTGGCAGGCAGCCGATCTTGGCCTGAAGGTCATGGAAGGCGAGGCACCGCCCGCCGAAGAGGTTCTGTTACAGACCGAACTGGTCACGCGGGACAATGCCGCCGACTGGAAGGGCTGGGATACCGCGCGCTGATCCCCGCCGGACATGTGCAGGACGCGGGGCGGCAGGCGTCGCCCCGCCGGGCTTGGCTGTTACAGAGGTCATATGCAGATGCCGGTTCATGGGCAGGGCGCAATCGGGCCGCGCCTGAAAATGGCGAATATTTCCAAGACATTCGGCCCCGTTCACGCATTGAGGGATGTCTCGCTGTCGGTTCAGCCGGGCGAGGTTCACGCGCTGATGGGTGAAAACGGCGCGGGGAAATCCACGCTGATGAAAGTTCTTTCCGGGGCCATTCATGCCAATCCGGGCGGGCGGATTCAGGTTGACGGTAAACCTGCGGCGATCAGCGCGCCAAAGGATGCCCGCGATCTGGGCATTGCGGTGATCTATCAGGAACTGGCGCTGTCACCCAATCTGACCGTGGCCGAAAACATGTTTCTGGGCCGCGAAAGGCGTCGCGCATGCTTCTTCAGTGACCGCGCGGGTCAGCGGCGGCGGGCAATGCCGGTGCTTGACCGTCTGGGAACAGATTTCGGCCCCGACGCGCGGGTGATGGACCTGTCTCTGGGACAGCGGCAACTGGTCGAGATCGCGGGCGCGCTGCTGTCAGAGGCCCGGCTGATCGTGATGGACGAACCGACAACCGCGCTGAGCGAACGCGAAAGCGAACATCTGTTCACGCTGATCGACGGGCTGCGGGCCGAGGGGATCTCGATCATCTATATCTCGCACCGCATGGAAGAGGTCTATCGCCTCGCCGACAGTGTCAGCGTCTTGCGCGACGGCAGCTTTGCCGGGTCGCTGAGCCGCAACGAACTGGACCCCGAAAGGCTGGTCTCGATGATGGTCGGGCGCGAGATCTCGGGGTTTTACAAGAAGGAACATCGCCCGACCGTGCGGACCACACCGGTTCTGAAGGTGCGCGACCTGACCGATGGCCGGAAGATCGGGCCGGTCAGCCTTGACCTGTTCGCGGGCGAGGTGGTCGGGGTTTCCGGGCTGGTCGGGTCGGGCCGGACCGAGATGGCGCGGCTGATCTATGGCGCCGATGCCAGCCACGGCGGCAGCGTCCGGCTGGATGACCGCCCGCTTGACCATCGCAGCCCGCGCAGATCGCTTGACGCGGGCATCGCCTACCTGACCGAAGACCGCAAGGGCCTTGGCCTGTTTCTTGAAATGTCGGTGGCCGACAACGTGGCGATCAGCGTGCTGCAGGACCGTGCCGGCCCCGGAGGCGCGCTTGGCCCCGGCATCGCCACCGCGATGGGCCGGGCGCAGATCGACAGGCTGGACATTCGTGGCGCGGTGCCGGGCACGCGGATCGGCAACCTGTCGGGCGGCAATCAGCAGAAAGGACTGCTGGGACGGTTGCTTGAGGCCCGCCCCAGAGTGCTGATCCTGGACGAGCCGACACGCGGCGTCGATATCGGCGCGAAATCCGAGATTTACAGCCTTATCGACCGGCTGACCGCCGAGGGCATGGCCGTTCTGATGATCTCCAGCGAGCTGGCGGAACTGATCGGCACGGCGGACCGGATTCTGGTGATGCGCGATGGCCGCATCGCCGGAGAGGTGCCCAACACCGCCCGGCAACCCGCCACGCAAGAGGCGATCATGCGGCTTTCGGCGGGCTCGCCCTTTGGGGGCGGGCGGCAGGTTCCGGCCGACGACGACAAGGAGATGGCAGAATGACAGACACCACCCAATTCGCCCGCGACGCGCAATCGCGACGGGATCGCATCCGCACGTTGCTGCGCCTGTCCGGCATGCTGCCGGTCCTGATCCTGCTGTGCATCGGCTTTGAACTGGCCAGCGGGCGCTTCATCTCGGTCGGCAACCTGTCGATCGTGATGCAGCAAGCCTCGATCAACGCGGTGCTGGCGGCGGGGATGACCTTTGTCATCCTGACCGGCGGAATCGACCTGTCGGTCGGCTCGATTCTGGCGCTGTCCGCGGTGATAGCGGTCTCGGCCTCGCTTGCGCCGGGCCTGTCATGGGCGGCGATTCCGCTGGCGCTGCTGGCCGGGGCGGCCTGCGGTCTGTTGAATGGCGGCCTGATCGCCTGGGTCGGGCTGCCGCCCTTTATCGTCACGCTTGGCGCGCTGACGGCGGTGCGCGGGGTCGCACGGCTGGCGGCGGGTGATTCGACGGTGTTCAATTCCGACCTGCCCTTCAGCTTTATCGGCAACGGCACGGTTCTGGGTCTGCCATGGCTGGTCGTCATCGCCTTTGTGATCGTACTGCTGTCATGGCTGATCCTGCGGCGAACGGTGCTTGGCACCTGGATCTATGCCGTCGGCGGCAATGCCGAGGCCGCAGCGCTGGCGGGCATCAAGGTGCCGCTGGTCCTGCTGTTCGCCTACGCCGCCTCGGGCCTGCTGTCGGGCCTTGGCGGAGTCATGTCCGCCGCACGCCTCTACGCCGCAAACGGGCTGCAACTGGGGCAGGCCTATGAACTGGACGCCATCGCCGCCGTGATCCTGGGCGGCACCAGCTTTGTCGGCGGCATCGGCTCGGTCTGGGGCACGCTGATCGGTGCGCTGATCATCGCAGTCCTGTCAAACGGGCTGATCCTGTTGGGCGTCTCTGACATCTGGCAATATATCATCAAGGGCGGCGTCATCATCCTGGCCGTTACCATCGACAAATTCAGGACGGGCTAAGCAGGATTTCCGAAAAGTGGCCACCGGTTCTCGGATAAAAATCCTGCAAAATCAAACAAGCCGAAGCAGGCATTCGTGGGCAAAGCCACGAATATCTGCTTAGGCCGACAGGATATCGGCCACCGGATAGCGCAGCCCTCGCTCTTGCACATAGATGTCGGCATCCTCAAGCTGAAAGGCGTCCATCAACCGGCTGGTGACGGCATCGCGATCCAGATCGCACTGACAGGTGTAAAGATCGATCGTAACGAAACCCCGGCCGGGGAATGTGTGAAAGCTGATATGGCTTTCGGCAATCATGACAAATCCCGACAGCCCGCCGGGATCCTTTTT
>NZ_JBKEBL010000324.1:0-23214 GCF_047973135.1 Paracoccus sp. (in: a-proteobacteria) | reverse complement strand
TATTCTTGGCGAAACCCTTTACGCTGGTTGAACTGACGCAGACTGTGGCGCGGCAATTGATGACAGACAGCCTTCCACCGACGCTGCATTGAGGCGACGGGTCAGACAAGCGTTCGATACAGTGAGATGTCGTCGGCCATGGCCGCGCGCAGCCGGTGCTCGGCATCGGCGGTCAGGCTGACATCGACCGGCGGGGGCACGTTGATGCGGGGCAACTCGATCGCGCAGTCAAGCCGGTCTTCCAGAAAGCGAATGAAATCGTCGATCGCCTCATAGCGAAAGATGCGTTCGACCTGATTTCCGTCATGTTTCAGAAAATTCGTCTGGCTTTCGATCCCCAGGGTCTGCGGGCCATCGGGCTGGCCATATTGCTGCGCGAACCGCGCAAAGCTGACACCCTCCATCAGATGTTGTGCATCCTCGTGATCGTCGCGTAACCGGAACCGGTACCAGCTTTGCAACCAGTCAACGGGTTCCCGCATGAGGGCAACGGTTGTGAAGGCTTCGCCGGTCTGATCCAGCAACCAGGGGCCGACATGCCGGCGATAGGCGGCGATGTCGGTATGTTTCAGCGCGGCGGGGCGCTGGATCGACACGGATGCCAGCGATTCGAGTGCGACCTCGACTGCGGTGGAGCCGGCTTTGGGCGTCGCCAGAAAAACCAGCCTCTGTTTCCAGAAAATCAACATGTATTTGTCGCCTGGTGCTTCAGGTCCAGCAGGCATATCGATCTGAAAATCGGATGTAAACCGTTTGTTAAGCACTGAAATGCGACAATTTTATGGTGATTCTTCGGGGACGGGATCTTCTGGCTTGAAAAGCGGGCCAATCTGGCGCATTGATTGAGAACAAGAAGGGAACATTCTGTCAGTCGGGCAAGATTGCCCCCGCTGAGGGGCTGTGAAATAAGGATAAGGGCGACATGGCACAGGCGAGCATTTTCGACATGAACGACAAACGCAGCGTGGACAAACAGAAGGCGCTGGACAGCGCGTTGGCGCAGATCGAGCGGCAATTCGGCAAGGGCTCGATCATGAAACTGGGCAAGGACAGCCCGGTGGCCGAGATTGAGGCGACTTCGACCGGGTCACTGGGATTGGATATCGCATTGGGAATCGGTGGGTTGCCCAAGGGGCGGATCGTCGAAATCTATGGTCCGGAAAGCAGTGGCAAGACCACGCTGACGCTGCACGCGGTGGCCGAGGAACAGAAAAAGGGCGGGGTCTGCGCCTTTGTAGACGCCGAACACGCACTGGACCCGCAATATGCAAGAAAGCTGGGCGTCAATCTGGACGAATTGCTGATTTCGCAGCCCGATACCGGTGAACAGGCGCTTGAAATCGTGGATACGCTGGTACGCTCGGGTGCTGTGAGCATGGTGGTGGTCGATTCGGTCGCCGCCCTGACCCCGAAATCCGAGATCGAAGGCGATATGGGCGATGCACAGGTTGGTGCCCAGGCCCGTCTGATGAGCCAGGCGATGCGCAAGCTGACGGCCAGTATCGGGCGGTCGAACTGCATGGTGATCTTCATCAACCAGATTCGCATGAAGATCGGCGTGATGTTTGGCAACCCCGAGACAACTTCGGGCGGCAACGCGCTGAAATTCTATGCTTCGGTGCGTCTGGACATCCGCCGCACCGGCTCGATCAAGGACCGCGACGAGGTGATTGGCAACACCACGCGGGTGAAGGTCGTCAAGAACAAGGTTGCGCCGCCCTTCCGGCAGGTCGAATTCGACATCATGTATGGCGAGGGGATCAGCAAGGTGGGCGAACTGATCGATCTGGGCGTCAAGGCTGGCGTGGTCGAGAAATCGGGGGCGTGGTATTCCTATGGCGACGAACGCATTGGCCAGGGGCGCGAGAATGCCAAGCAATATCTGCGCGACAATGCCGATGTGGCCTATGCGATCGAGGACAAGATCCGCGCAAGTCATGGGTTGGAATTCGGCGAGGGCGAAGGCGACGATCAGGTATTGGGCGAGGATTGATGTCTGAAAGCTGGCGGATGCGGGTGACGGGTTTGCCGTCACCCGCATCCGTCCCGCGGCCGGGATTGCTGGACAGCCGCTCTGGCTGGGGATAGACCGGACGACAGCCCGGTTTTGGCCGGAAAGATGCGACCGCTTTTGCGATGAAGGTCCCCGATGCCCAGTCTGAACGACATTCGATCCACCTTTCTGAATTTCTTTGAAAGGAACGGCCACCGCGTGGTCGACAGCAGCCCGCTGGTCCCGCGCAACGATCCGACGCTGATGTTCGCCAATTCCGGCATGGTACAGTTCAAGAACCTGTTCACCGGAATCGAGACGCGCGATTACAACCGGGCGACGACGGCACAGAAATGCGTGCGGGCCGGTGGTAAACATAACGATCTGGACAATGTCGGCTATACGGCGCGGCACCATACCTTTTTCGAAATGCTGGGGAATTTCAGCTTTGGCGACTACTTCAAGGATCAGGCGATCCCCTATGCCTGGGACTTGCTGACCAAGGATTTCGGCATCTCGAAGGATAAGTTGCTGGTCACCGTTTATCATACCGATGACGAGGCGGCGAATATCTGGAAGAAGGTTGCGGGCCTTCCCGATGATCGGATCATCCGCATCCCCACCAGTGATAATTTCTGGCAGATGGGGCCGACCGGTCCCTGCGGTCCGTGCACCGAGATTTTCTATGATCATGGAGATCACATCTGGGGTGGCCCTCCGGGCAGTGCGGATGAGGATGGCGACAGGTTCATCGAGATCTGGAACCTGGTTTTCATGCAGAACGAACAGTTCGAAGACGGCTCGATGCGGGCACTGGACATGCAGTCCATCGATACCGGGATGGGGCTGGAACGGATTGGTGCGCTGCTGCAGGGCAAGCACGACAATTATGACACCGACCTGATGCGCAGCCTGATCGAGGCTAGCGCCCATGCGACCAGCAGCGATCCGGACGGGCCGGGCAAGGTGCATCATCGGGTCATCGCGGATCATCTGCGCTCGACCAGTTTTCTGATCGCGGACGGGGTGATGCCGTCGAATGAGGGGCGCGGCTATGTGCTGCGGCGAATCATGCGGCGGGCGATGCGGCATGCGCATATGCTGGGTGTGCAGGACCCGGTCATGCACCGGCTGGTTCCGGCACTGGTGCGGCAGATGGGTGCCGCTTATCCCGAACTGGGTCGTGCGCAGGCGATGATCGAGGAAACGCTGCGCAGCGAGGAAACACGGTTCCGCCAGGCTCTGGATCGTGGCCTGCGATTGCTGGACGATGAACTTGCGAAGTTGCCCGAGGGTGCCAATTTGTCCGGCGAGGCGGCGTTCCGGCTATATGATACCTATGGTTTTCCTCTGGATTTGACGCAGGATGCGCTGCGGGAAAAGGGGCGCGTCGTCGACACCGCCGGGTTCGACAGCGCCATGTCCGAACAGAAGGCCAAGGCGCGTGCGGCATGGGCCGGCAGCGGCGAAACCACAGATGCGGCGATCTGGTACGATTTGGCCGAAAAACATGGCGTGACCGAGTTTCTGGGCTATGACACCGAGCAGGCCGAGGGGCAAATCCTTGCGCTGGTCGCCGACGGGGCAGAGCGGGACGAGGCGAAAGAAGGTGACAAGGTTCAGATCGTGGTGAATCAGTCACCCTTCTATGCAGAGTCGGGCGGGCAAGTCGGCGATGGCGGTCTGATCCGGACCGAAACGGGGGCCGCGCGTGTCAGCGATACCAAGAAGGTGGCTGGCGTTTTCGTGCACGTGGCGGATGTCACGCTAGGGACCATCACGCGCGGGCAGGGTGCGCAATTGTCGGTGGATCACGACCGCCGGGGCACCATTCGCGCCAACCACTCGGCAACGCATCTGTTGCACGAGGCGTTGCGGCGCGCCTTGGGCGATCATGTCGCGCAGCGGGGCAGTCTGAACGCTCCGGACCGGCTGCGCTTTGATTTCAGCCATAATCACGCCGTCAGCGCCGAGGAAATGGCCACGGTCGAGGCCGAGGTGAATGGCTTTATTCGCCAGAACAGCCCGGTCGAGACCCGGATCATGACGCCCGATGACGCCCGCGCCATCGGTGCGCGTGCGCTGTTTGGCGAGAAATATGACGATGAGGTGCGGGTTGTGTCCATGGGTCGGCTGCCCGATTCGGGTAAGGGTGCGGACCGCGCGGCCTATTCGCTGGAACTGTGCGGCGGCACGCATGTCGCGCGCACAGGGGATATAGGTGCCTTTGCGCTGCTGGGTGACAGTGCCTCGGCCGCTGGTGTGCGGCGGATCGAGGCGCTGACCGGACAGGCGGCGCTGGATCATCTGCGCAATGTCGATCGGCAATTGGGCGAGATCGCGGGCATTCTCAAGGCGCAGGCGGGCGATGTCGTGAACAGGGTTCGCGCGCTGGCGGATGAGCGCAAGACATTGACCAATGAGGTTGCGCAGCTCAAGCGGCAACTGGCCATGGGCGGCGGCGGAGCCTCGGAAGCCAAGGAGATTGGCGGCGTCCAGTTCATTGGCCGCAAGGTGAATGGCGTCAGCGGCAAAGAGCTTGGCCCGCTGGTCGATGAGATGAAGGCACAGCTTGGCAGCGGTGCTGTGCTGGTTCTGGCCGAAGCCGACGGTAAGGCGACAGTGGCCGCCGGTGTGACGCCCGATCTGGTCGGGCGGCTGAGCGCGGTAACACTGGTTCAGACGGCGACGGCGGCACTGGGCGGCAAGGGCGGCGGTGGTCGTCCGGACCGTGCCCAGGGTGGCGCGCCCAGTCTTGCGGCGGCGGATGTCGCCATTGCCGAGGTCGAAAAACTGATCGGAGAAAGCGCATGACAGCCCTGTGGATCGCACATGTCCATGTGACCGATGCCGAGGCCTATGGCCGCTATGCCAAGGCGGCAGGCCCCGCAATCGCTGCGCATGGTGGCATGTTTCTGGCGCGCGGCGGGCGCTATCGGCAGTTGGAGGGGAATGACCGCGCGCGCAATGTGGTCGCCCGCTTTCCCAGCTTTGATGCCGCCGTGGCCTGCTATGAAAGCGCGGAATATCAGGCGGCGCTGGCCCATGCGAAGGACGCGTCAGAGCGCGATCTGGTGATCGTGGAAGAGGCGCCATCAGCGGAATAGGGCGAAATCTTTACCTTTTCGTGCGATCAGGATTGCGGAAAACACGACGAAGGAAAAGACCATGCCGCATTCGGCCGCCAATTGCGGGACACGCGTGATTACTGGTGGGTGTCGGTGCTCAATCCCGTTGCGGCGGCTCTTGCTGCCGCAGGCGCTGGACCAGGCCGGGGCGGCTGTCGTTTTGCGGCGTATCGGGTTTTGGTGCCTCTGGCAGAGGTTCCTCAGGTCGTGCTGCCTCTTGCCGGGGGATATCCGGTCGGGGTGGCGCGGGCGTGATGGCCGCAGGAGGTTCGGCGAGGACCGGGGTTTCAGTCGGGATATCGGCCTGTTTCGGCGACATTGCTTCGCGACGAAAGATCAACAGGTTGTGATAGACGGTACTGCGACCGGTCAGGCCGGTTCGTTCCTCGCTTGGCAGGACATCGGCGCGCAGATATTCCCAGCCAGCCGCCGCCATCCGGTTCAGCGAAGCGCTGAGCGCCAGGGCAAAGCGGTCGGTCGGGGTCTTGGCATCTTTCCCCTTTTCGCCGCGCTGGGGTGCGGGGATGGCGGTGTATTCATAGCCCATGGTGTGATCCCGAGAAGTGGTTGGCCTTTAAATAAAGCAGTTGGCGAAGCAAGGAAAGTACAGTGAAACCGCCCATACTGTCGTCAGGGCAAAATCGACAGCCACATCCAGATGGTCAGCACCGAGGCGGCCGTGGCCACCAGCACCGTCGAGGCCGCGACGCGGCGGGCGGCACCATAAATATTGGCGAAAAGATACGCGTTGACCCCGGCAGGCATTGCCGCTGTCATGACCGCCGACCGCATTCCCGCCGCGTCAAGTCCGCTGGCCTGCCCCAGCCCGAAGGTGATTGCGGGATGCAGCAGCAGCGAACACAGGCAACACATTGCAATGGTCGCCATGTCCCCCTCGGGGTGGTAACGGTAAAGGACGCCTCCAAGTCCGAACAGGGCGGCGGGCAGGGCTGCGCGCGACAGCATGTCCACGGCGGCCCAGAAACCTTCGGGCATGGTCAGTCCGGCCTGCAGCAGCATGTTCATGCCAAGCCCCGACAGCACGCCAATCACCAGCGGCGTGCGGAACACGCCGGACAATGCTTGCAGCGCCACGCGCCCGATGGACAGGCCTGCCCCGCGCGCGCGGGTAAACTCCATCACGGTGATGCCAAAAGTGTAAAGCAGCGGCGAATGCAGCGCGATGATGGCCCAGTTGCCATCCAGCGCGGCCGTGCCATAGGCACGCTCGGTGATCGGGATACCCAGAAGCAGGCTGTTCGAGAACAGGCACACAAAGCCGATGGCGACGCAATCCTCTGGTGCGCGCCGGAACAGGTATTTCGCCCCCGCCCAACCGGCGGTAAAGCTGGCCAGCGCGCCGATATAGAAGGGCAGCAACAGCATGGGACGAAATTCACTGCCCAGATTCAGCCGCGCCACCGAGGCGAACAACAGCGTCGGCACCGCGAAATTCTGGGCAAAGCCCATCAGCCCGTCCACGGCGCTCTCGGAAAACCAGCCACGCCAACTGACAAGATAGCCGAAACCGACGACCAGAAAGACCGGCAGGATGATGGTGAACAGCGCGCTCATACGGGGTGGCTCACCTCGATTACCATACCGTCGAAAGCGGGGACGACATGTTCAGGGGTCGCGGCCATGACCTGATCGTAATCCATGTCGATATGCATGTTGGTCACGACGCCATGCGGCGTTGCGGCGCGCGCCAGCCATTCCAGCGTTTGCGCCAGATGGGCGTGGCTGGGATGAGGCTCGTATCGCAAGGCATCGCAGATGAACACTTCGGCGCCATTTATCAGCGACCAGGCGGCGTCGGGGATGTCGGACACATCGGGCAGATAAACCAGCCCGCCGATGCGAAACCCCAACGACGTGATCTCGCCATGCCGGACGGTGAAGGGCGCAAAGGTCACGCGGCCGCCCGGACCATCGACGACCACCGGCCCGTCGATCAGGTGCAGGTCGCAGATGGGCGGGTAATAGCTGCCGGGAGGGGTCTGGAACACATAGCCAAAGCGATCGGTCAGCGCCTGTCCGGTCGGCTGATCCGCCCAGACCGGCATCTTGCGCCGGGCGTTATAGACAAGCTGGCGCAGGTCGTCGATGCCGTGGATATGGTCCGCATGGGGATGGGTATAGATCACCGCGTCTAGCGTGGCGATGCCCGCATCCAGAAGCTGCGGCACAAGATCGGGGCCGGTATCGATCAGCACCCGAGTCGTCCCGTCGGGGCCGTCGCGCTCGACCAGCAGCGAACAGCGGCGGCGGCGGTTCCTGGGGTTGGTCGGATCGCAGGCCCCCCAACGGTTGCCCAGTCTGGGCACCCCGCCCGATGAGCCGCAGCCAAGGATAGTCGCACGGATCACGCCGCGCCTCCGGCGGCCTTCCAGAACAGGCGGTCAAAATTATCCGATGTCTGGCGGGCGAAGGCCGCGTAATCCATGCCGAAAACCTCGGCCCCGACAAGGGCGGTCTTGGTCACATAGGCCGGTTCGTTGCGCTTGCCCCGATGAGGCGGCGGGGCCAGATAGGGGCTGTCGGTTTCCACAAGGATACGGTCCACAGGGGCGGCGGCAAAGATGTCTCGCAGTTCGGCGGATCGGGGAAAGGCGGCGATGCCCGACATGGACAGATAAAACCCCAGATCCAGCGCGGCGCGGGCCAGCGCCTCGGTCGAGCTGAAGCAATGCATCACGCAGGAATATTCGCCCGCGCTGTATTCTTCGGTCAGGATGCGGGCCATGTCGTCATCGGCGGCGCGGGCGTGGATGATCAGCGGCAGGCGCGTGCGGCGCGCGGCCTCGATATGGATGCGCAGGCTTTGCTGCTGTTTTTCGGCGCTTTCGGCGGTGTAATGATAATCGAGGCCGGTTTCGCCAATGCCGACCATCCGGGGATGTGCGGCGAAACCCACCAGTTGATCAACCGTCACCAGCGGCTGATCGGCCACGCTCATCGGATGAATCCCGACGGCGTAAAAGACCCCCGGATGCGTTTCGGCCAGTTCGCGGACCAGCGGCTCGCGGTGCAGCCTGGTGCAGATCGTGACCATGCGGGTCACGCCGGCGACACGGGCGCGGTCGATCAGTGCATCATGTTCGCCGTCGAAATCGGGGAAATCCAGATGGCAATGGCTGTCGACAATCGGCGGAGGGGCCGCTTGGGTCATGAATCATCTCTTGGCAGGCGAGGCGGATTGCGCCGGCGGCAGATGCGCCAGCTCGGTCAGCATATCCATCACAAGCGCGGCCGGGTCAAGGTTGACGGCCCTGCCGCTGCGCGCGCGGGCAGATAGACGCGCCTGCGCCCCGGCCCAGTCACGCGCGGCCCGGTCATCAGGGGACAGCCGGGCCATCAGCGCGCCTTCGCCCCGCGCCGCCTGCGGCAGGGGCGCGCCCATCAGGCCCGCCCGCGCGGTGCGGGTCAGGAAACGGTCCAGCAGTGTGATGGTCAGATCGAACGGGTCGCCATCGGCATTCGCGCGCCCCGCCGCGGCGTCGGATAGCTTTGCCGCGGCCAGGCGGTCCAGACGGGGCAGGGTGGCGAACAGATCGACGATTTGCTGATAGCGGGCCAGCCCGTCCTGACCGTTCAGGCGCAGCGCCTCGCCCACGGAACCGTCGGACAGAGCGGCCAGCGCCTCGACTGAGCCATCGGCGTCCAGACCGGCCAGCGCCTGCGTCATCAGTTGCGGACTCAGAGGGTTCAGCCGCAACGTCCGGCAGCGCGACCGGATCGTCGGCAACAGCCGCGCGGGCTGATGCGCGACCATCAGGATCAGCGCGTCTTTCGGCGGCTCTTCCAGCACTTTCAGCAGGGCATTGGCCGCAGGGGTGTTCAGCTCGTCAGCGGCGTCGATGATGGCGATGCGGCGGCTTCCGCCTGCGGCAGAAAGGTGAAAGAAGGACAGCAGCCTGCGGATTTCATCGACGGTGATTTCCGCGCGCAGGCGACCCGCCTTGTCGTCCCACGGGCGGCGGATCAGTTGCAGGCCGGGTTCGGCCAGCGCGGCAAGACGGCGCGCGACAGGCGCATCGCGGGGAACGGTCAGATCGTCGGTATCCGCGCCCGACAACAGCCAGCGGGCAATGGCCCAGGCCAGCGTCGCCTTGCCGACCCCGCGCGGGCCGGTCAGCAGCCAGGCATGATGCAGCCGCCCGCTGCGGGCGGCTTGGGTAAATTCGGCGATGGCGTGATCCTGACCGATCACGTGTGGGGTCATGCGCGGATGCGGCGCGCCGGGAACCCGGTCGGGTTCGGGAATATCGGCGGGATCGGTTTTCACAATGCGGCCCGGACGCGCGCGGCGACCGCGTCGGGGGGGCCGCTGCCGTCGATCAGGCGGACGCGGAACGGGTGTTCCTGCGCCAATGCGTGAAACCCGGAAGCCAGCTTTTCCTGAAAGCCAAGGCCAAGGCTTTCGAACCGGTCCTCGGACCCGCCGCGGGCATTGCCACGGGCCAGCGCGACAGCCGGATCAACCTCGATCACGAAAGTCGCCTGCGGCTCGGTCGCGATCATCAGGTCGTGCAGCCGGTCCACCATGTCACGCAGATCGCCGCGCGCTGCGCCCTGATAGACGCGGGTGGAATCGGCAAAGCGGTCGGTGATGACGGTTTTCCCGGCCTCAAGCGCGGGGCGGATGGTGCGTTCAAGGTGGTCGCGGCGGGCGGCGGTGAACAGCAGGCATTCGGTTTCCGCCGACCAGCGTTCGCCTGCACCCTCGACCAGCAGGCGGCGGATTTCCTCGGCTCCTGGGCTGCCACCCGGTTCGCGCGTCAGGACGACATCGCGCCCCTCGGCCCGCAGCGCGGTTGCCAGCAGGCGGGACTGCGTGGTTTTACCGCTGCCATCGATACCCTCGAAACTGATGAACATCCTACAATCCTACCGCCTCGCGCGCCTTGCTGCCAAGCCTCATGACCGCGCCTTTCAGGCGTCCCGCGAATCCGGCCTCGGGGACGTCTTGCGCGGCGAAAAGCGGCGTCATGGCCTCTTTGGTGCCGGGGACTGTCACGACCAGATTGCCGACATGGTCGCCCTGCCGGATCGGCGCGGGAATGGGCGAGTCAAAGACCGCCTCGACCTTGACCTGATCCTTGGCCCCCGCAGGAATCAGCACGTTGACGCCGTCTCTGGTGGTCAGTCCGACACTGGACCGGGTGCCAAGCCAGACCGGCGCTTCGACGACCTTTTCGCCTGCCGGAACAAGGGTTTCCATGGTGAACTGCCGGAAGGCCCAACTGACGATACGCTCGGCCTCTTCGGCGCGGGCAGTGTCCGAGGGCAGGCCGGTGATCACAAAGACGATCCGGCGGCCATCGCGCACGGCGGATCCGACAAGGCCATAGCCTGCCTCTTGCGTGTGGCCGGTTTTCAGCCCGTCCGCGCCGATCCCCAGCTTCAGCAGCGGGTTGCGGTTATGGCGGTTGGCCGGCGCGCGGTTGTCAAAGGGAAATTCGGTGATCGCGAAGTCTTTGTAAAGCTCGGGGAAATCGCGGATCAGATGCACGGCCAGCAGGCCCAGATCATGCGCGCTCATCCGGTGTTGCGGGTCGGGCCAGCCCGAGGCGTTCGCGAAATTCGATTGGGTCAGCCCCAGTTCCTTGCCCTTTTCAGTCATCTGCCGGGCAAAGGCCTGTTCGGTGCCCGACAGCCCCTCGGCGACAACGACGCAGGCGTCATTGCCCGACAGCACGATGATGCCCTTGATCAGTTCGTCCACGGTGGGGCGATCCTGTTCGTTCAGGAACATGGTCGAGCCCGCCATCTGCCGCGCCTTGGTCGAGACGGGCAGCCGCGTATCCATCTGTACGCGGCCTTCGTGCAGGGCCTCGAACAGCATATAGACGGTCATCAGCTTGGACATCGAGGCAGGCGGGATCGACTCGTCCGCGTTCTTTTCCATCAGCACGGTCGAGGTCGTGACGTCATAGACCCAGGCCGTCCGGGCGTTGGTGTCGAATGCATTGGCCGGGGCCGCCAGGGTCAGCACGGCGATCAGCCGGAACAAGAATGCACGCATAAGCTGTCCTTTGCCTGTTTGCCCGATGGTTACAGCAAGGCCGGGAATGCCGCAACGCAACTGCGGCGTTTCCGCGCGAATTTGAATGAAAACGGGGCGCTGATGCTGCCGATCCTCAGCGGAATTGCTTGGCCAGTTTCAGGCCCTGACCCTGATAATTGGACTTGATCCCCGCGCCATACAGGCGGTCGGGGCGCGCCGCCATACGCTCATAGACCAGCCGTCCGACAACCTGACCGTGTTCCAGCACAAAGGGCGCCTCGTGGCAGCGGACCTCAAGGACGCCGCGCGCGCCGGTTCCGGCCTCGCCGATGCCAAAGCCGGGGTCGAAGAAACCGGCGTAATGGACGCGAAACTCGCCGACCATGGCCAGATAGGGGGCCATTTCGGCGGCGAAATCGGCGGGGATGGCCACGGCTTCACGGCTGACAAGAATGTAGAATGCGCCGGGGTCGAGAATCAGGCGCCCGTCAGCGGTCCGCAATTCATCCCAGAAATCGCTGGCGGGGTATTCGCCGATGCGGTCCAGATCAATCACGCCGCTATGCGGGCGGGCGCGATAGCCGACCAGATCGCCGACATCGGGGCGCAGATCGACCGAAAAGCCCAGACCCTGATCGATCAGCGCGGGCCCGCCAACCAGAGGTTCGCGGGCGTTCAGGTCGCGCAGATCGGCATCAGACAGCACGGCCTGTCCCCGGCGCAGGCGCAACTGGTTCAGCCGCATGCCTGGGCGGACCAGAACGGAAAAGCTGCGCGGGCAGATTTCGGCGTAAAGCGGCCCGTCATAGCCTTCGGGCAGGCGGTCGAACTCGGTCCCGTCATCGGTCACAAGCCGGGTCAGCAGGTCCAGCCGCCCGGTCGAGGATTTGGCATTGGCCACGGCGGTCAACCCGGCGGGCAGGGCCACACGTTCCATCAGCGGGACCAGATAGACACAGCCGCGCTCCAGCACCGCGCCATGGGTCAGATCCATCTGATGCATGCGGAAATCGGGTAGCCGGTCGGCAACACGCTGGCCTTTGCCGGCCAGAAAGCTGGCGCGCAGACGATAGGCCGTGGTTCCAAGGCGCAGATCCAGACTGGCGGGCTGGATCTGTTCCGGGATGATCGCGGGATCCGCAGCGATGGTGCCCGAGGCGATCAGATCGCGGATTTCACTGTCAGGCAGGACGCCGTTCATGCCTTACCCCATGTCATGCGGCAGATATGAAAACGCCCACCCCTAGGATAGGGATGGGCGTTTTCAGAATGGTCGGGCCGGCGAGATTCGAACTCGCGGCCTTCCGCCCCCCAGACGGACGCGCTAACCAGGCTGCGCCACGGCCCGACGCGGGCCATATAGAGCGAAGCAGCCGGGCTGCACAAGGGCCGTAACGCGGAAATCTTCGTCAATTCCGGGATGGGGTCAGGAAATCTGCGCGATCAGGTCGCGCAGCCGCATCGCGCGCGTTCGCGCAGCGGATGGTACATGCCGCGTCCGGCGCAACGCCGCAGTCAGCCGCGCCATCCGTGCCGCCCAGCTTTCGTCGCCCGAGGGCGAATCGAGATCGGGGAAAAGCGGCAGTGGAGCATGGTCCTGCGCGGGGCTGCGACGTCGGCGATGGCGTGATCTTGGGGTGTGATCGGTCACTTCGGCCTCCTCGTCGGTCAGGGGGGCGTCGTCGGTTTCGGTCTCGTCATGCAGGGGATAGGCCGGATCCCCGGCAAGATCGGACAATTCCGAGCCCATCAGATCGCCCAGCCGCGCCGCCCCACGTTCCCGGAACGAATCGCCCCGGTCCCGTGCCAGCATTTTTTTCGCGCCGCGAATTGTCAGCCCATCATCGCGCAAGACCTCGCACAGGCCGGCGGCAAGCAAAACATCCTCGGGCCGGTAATAGCGGCGGCCATCGGGGCGTTTCATCGGGCGAAGCTGCGAGAATTGCGTTTCCCAATAGCGCAGCACATGCGGAGCCACGCCAATCAGTCTGGCGACTTCGCCGATGGACCGGAATGCGTATGCCTTTTTCCTCATCCCCCCGCGCGATCCTCAGCGCTTGTTACCGGCCGCGACACGGTCCTTCATCAGATGCGATGGACGGAAGGACAGAACGCGCCGGGGCGTGATCGGAACCTCTTCGCCGGTCTTCGGGTTGCGACCGATGCGTTCATTCTTGTCGCGAACGCTAAACGTGCCGAACGACGAAATCTTCACCTGTTCGCCACGTACCAGCGCGTCGGAAATATGTTCCAGAACAGATTCGACCAGTTGGGCAGATTCGTGGCGGGACAGGCCCACGTCACGAAACACCGCTTCAGCCAGATCCATACGGGTCAGCGTCTTGTCGCCCATGTTTGCCCCTTTTTATAATGACAGTACGATGGTTTGCTTTGAACGCCCTGTCAACTTGCCGCGCGGGGAAATCGTTCCTTACCCGTATCTTGTGCGACGAAATGCGCACATTCCGGCCAGTCACAGGTGCCCGCCCGGTAGGGGTTTACCAGCGCAGGATCACCGAACCCCAGCTTAGCCCGCCGCCGATCGCCTCGGTCACGACCAGATCGCCGGATTTCAGCCGACCAGCCGCATCCGCCACCGCCAGCGCAAGGGGGATCGAGGCGGCCGAGGTATTGCCGTGATCGGCCACGGTCAGCACGACTTTTTCCATGGGAACGCCCATTTTTTGCGCGGTTGCGGTGATGATCCGCTCATTCGCCTGATGCGGCACAAGCCAGTCCACATCCGCCGGGGTCAGCCCGGCCTTTTCAAGCGCGGCATGGGCGGTGCTGGCCAGCTTTTCCACCGCATGGCGAAAGACCAGATTGCCCTGCATGCGCAGATGGCCGGTCGTTCCGGTCGCGGACACGCCGCCATCGACATACAGTAATTCGCGGAATTTTCCGTCGCTGTGCAGGTCGCTGGCCAGAATGCCCCGGTCGTGATTCGCGCCGCTTCCCTCGCGCGCCTCAAGCACAACGGCACCCGCGCCGTCACCGAACAGCACGCAGGTGCTGCGGTCGGTCCAGTCCATGATGCGCGAAAATGTCTCGGCCCCGATCACCAGGATGCGGTCGGCCATCCCGGACCGGATCATCGCGTCGGCATTGGCCAGTGCAAAGACGAAGCCCGCGCAGACGGCCTGCATGTCAAAGGCAAAGCCGCGCGTCATGTCCAGTCCGGCCTGCACCATGGTGGCGACGGCGGGAAAGGTCAGGTCCGGGGTCGAGGTGGCCAGCACGATCCCGTCCAGATCAGAGGGGGTCAGTCCGGCGCGCTCAAGCGCGACCCGCGCGGCGCGGGTCGCCAGATCGCTGGTCGTCTGCCCCTCGGCGGCGAAATGCCTGCGCTCGATCCCCGAACGGGTGCGGATCCATTCGTCCGACGTTTCCAGCTTGTCTTCGAACCAGTCGTTTTCCACCACCCGCTCGGGCAGGTAATGGCCGGTTCCAACGATGACCGAGCGCCGGGTCATGACCGGACCTCGCCCGAGGCGGTGCCGCCCGGCAGGGTCGCGCTTTGGGCGACGCGCGCCGCCAGCCGTTCCTGAAAACCGGATTTGGCAAGCTGAAAGGCCAGCTTGATCGCCGCCGACACACCGGTCGCGTCGGCCGAGCCGTGCGACTTGATCACCGTCCCGTTCAGCCCAAGGAAAATGCCGCCATTCACGCGGCGCGGATCGATGCGTTTCTGCAAACGCTTCAGCGAGGTCATGGCAAGCAACGCGGCGAATTTTGACATGATGGAATTGGCGAAAGCATCCTTGAGAAAGTCACCCACCAGCTTGGCCGTGCCTTCACCGGTCTTCAAGGCAATGTTTCCGGTAAAGCCATCGGTGACAATCACATCCACGCGGGACGAGGGCAGATCGCCACCTTCGACAAAACCGACATAGCGGAAATGCCCCGAATCAGCGGCAGCGGCGGCAATCAGGTCATTGGCCTGCTTCAGCTCGGCCCTGCCTTTATGCTCTTCGGTGCCAACATTCAGCAGGCCAATGCGCGGATGTTCGATATCCAGCCCGTTGCGTGCATAGGATGCGCCCATCATCGCGAATTTCAGCAGATCTTCGGCGTCAGCGCGGATATCGGCCCCCACATCCAGCATGACATTGAAGCCGCCGGGATTGCGCGAGGGCCACAGGCAGGCAATGGCGGGGCGGTTCACGCCCGGCAGCTTGCGCAGGCGCAGCATCGACAGCGCCATCAGCGCACCGGTATTGCCGCAGCTCACGGCGGCAGCGGCATCGCCCGCCCGCACCGATTCAAGCGCGGCCCACATCGAGGTATCCCCGCCCTTGCGCAGGATTTGGCTGGGCTTGTCCTCCATGGTGACGGCACCGGGGGCGTGGCGGATTTCGCACCGGCCGGTCAGTTCCTTGCGGCGCGTGACCAGCGGGCGCAGCTTTGCCTCGTCGCCATGAACGATGAACCCGATTTCGGGGTTCTTGCCGGCACTGTGCGCCATTCCGGCCACCACGACCGAGGGGCCACGATCCCCTCCCATCGCGTCAATCGAAATCACCACGCTGCCCCGGCTTTCGGGGGCGCGCGTTGTCTGGCTGGTCAATGTGGCGGTCATCGACAGGCGTAACCGGCCCGGATCAGGCTGCGTCGTCGTCGAGTTCGATGTCGTTCGCCTGCGCGATCACTTCGCGGTCGGCATAATGACCACAGGACGGGCAGACGTGATGCGGGCGCTTCAGTTCGCCACAATTCGGGCATTCGTTCGGGTTCCCGGCGACCAGGGCATCATGCGCGCGGCGCATGTTGCGCTTGGAGCGGGTTACGCGGTTCTGAGGGACGGCCATGTCACAACCTCGGTGTTCTGGGTGCTGTGCCCGACCGGGCGGCGCACCATCGTTTGAATACGTAAATGAACCGCGCAGATACGCCATGACGAACGCGCCCGCAAGCCCTTGCAGGTCCGGCCGCCGGGAATTTCCGCCGCCACGCGGCCTTTCGGCGGCGCAACAAACCGGAAATCATGCCCAATCACACTGATCGGGGCGGTCTGTCAGGAATCGCGGCCTTTCAGCATCTTGTCCAGCCCGGCAAAGGGGCGGCGCGTGTCGGATGGCGGCAACCGGTCCCGCGCGTCCGCCGGGATCTGCGCCCCGTCGGCGCGGGGATATTCGGGCAGGGCCAGCGTCAGTTCCTCGATCATTGCTGCGGACAGGTCGATGAACTGTCCCAGCGGCTCGATGGTTTCATCGGGCATCTCGACCTCGTCGCCCTCGGGCGTGGCGAAGTCCGGCGAATAGAGGCGTGTCACCTGTTCGTCCAGATCGCTGCCAACCGCAGCCAGCGTGATCACACAGGGCTGCACCACCCGTGCGCGCAGATGCCCGCTCAGCCGCCAGCCATCGCGCCCCTCGGCCCGGATCTCGCCCTGAAATTCCAGTCGGGGCAGATCGGTCAGCCCCAGCCCCCCGGCGATGGTGGCGCGGGCATTGGCGTCGGGTCGAAGCAGAAAGGGCGTCGGCGCGTTGGGGTTCAGATGCGCGACGCGCAGGCGCTGCATTTGTGTCTGGGACGCTGTCATGCGATGGTGCCTCCGGCGATCATGCGGCTTTCATGTCAGTGCCGGGCGGCGCAAACCCGTCAGCCGATTGATATTCTTGAGCGCCGTGAGCGAGTTTGCTAAGCGGGTCGGGTCGCGTCAACAGCCCGATCAGAGGGATAACGATCCATGGCCGTCATCCGGCAGATTTTCATCCTGGCCTTCGTGGCCATCTTCGGGCTTGCCGCCTGTGCTCCGATATACCGCAATCACGGCTATGTCCCGCCCGAAATCGACCTTCAGCAGGTGGTCGTCGGCGAAACCACCATGGATGCGCTGCCCGCGCTGATCGGGCGGCCGTCGGCGCAGGGTTTGCTGACCGGATCGGCCTGGTACTATGTCGGCTCGCGCTGGCGCTATTACGGGGCCAGGCCCCCGCAGGAAGAACAGCGCCAGGTCGTTGCCATCACCTTCACGGATGGCGGCGTGGTCAGCAATGTCGAACGTTTCGGGCATGAACGGGGCCGCATCGTGACCCTGTCGCGCCGTGTCACCGACATGAACATCACGCAGATTTCGCTGATTCGGCAGTTGATGGGCAATCTTGGCAATTTCCAGGCCGGCGATCTGATCGAATGACGGCGGGTGTGCCGGTGACTGCGCTGGACAACCTTGCCGCAACACCCTTTCATGCGGCGGATGCGCCTCAGCGGGCGCGGATGCTGTCGCGGCTGGCCGATACCGAACTGGCGGTGGCGCTGATCCGCGAACCCGCCGATGACCGTGTCGAACTGCGGATGTTTCCATTCGATCAGGCGCAGGTCGCGCTGGCCTGTGATACCGAGGACCGGCTGGCAGGTTTTCTTGGCGGGCCGGTGGCCTATGCGGCAATGCCGGGCCGGGTTCTGGCGCGGCTTTTGCGCGACGCGGGGGCGGGGCTGCTGGTCAATCCGGGCCATGCCTCGGAAATGCTGCTGGACGCAGCCGCGCTGGATTGGCTGACGGGGGCGCTGTCGGGCACGCCGCAGGCGGATGAGGCGCGGTTGCGCCTGACCGCCCCGGCCCCGGCGGTGGTCGCGGCGCTGGCCGATGCGTTGGCCGGGCGGTTGTCCGATATGCGGGGGCTGATCTCGGGTGCGGCGCTGCTGGGCCTGCGGGACGGCGGTGGCCATCTGCTGCTGATCGCCGGGGCCGAGCCCGCACGGCACGCCGCAATCGCCAAGGCACTGGCCGAGACGCTGGCTTTCCTGCCGCCCCAGCCGGGCGGGGTGGATGTCAGCTTTGCCGATGTGCCGGTGCCGCAAGGGGCGTTGCGGTTCGACCTGACCCCGCCGCCTTCGCGCCCCAAGGGGCCGCCGATCCTGCGCTGAGTGCTTTGCGTTGTTGCGCGGCTGTCATCAAACTGACAGAAGGTGCAGATGCAAGTTCGATACAAAGCCCTGTCCGTTCACCTGCTGACCGCCTCGGGCGCGGTCCTGTCCATGCTGGCGATGCTGGCAGCCGTGCAGGCGGAATGGTCGCTGATGTTCCTGTGGCTGGTCGTGGCCCTTGTCGTCGATGGCATCGACGGACCGCTGGCGCGGCGCTATCTGGTCAAGGAAGTCTGGCCAACCTATGATGGTGTGCTGATGGATCTGATCATTGATTATCTGACCTATGTGTTCATCCCCGCATTCGCGCTGTTCCAGTCGGGCCTGCTGTCGGGCTGGACGGGCTGGTTCGCGATCATTGTCATTGTCTATGGCAGCGTGCTGTATTTCGCGGACACGCGGATGAAGACCACCGACAATTCCTTTGCGGGATTTCCCGGTTGCTGGAATATGGTCGTGTTGGTTCTGTTCGCGGTCAAGCCGCATTGGTCGGTGATTTTGGCCGTGGTCGTCGTGCTGACCTATACGATGTTCACAAATATCAAGTTCATTCATCCTGTCCGCACCGAACGCTGGCGCGCGGTTTCCCTGCCGGTGGCGATGCTTTGGGTGCTGTTCGCCGGCTGGGCGGCATGGGTCGATTTCCATCCGCAAAGCTGGGCGAACTGGGGGCTGGTGCTGTGCTCGGCCTGGCTGCTGCTGGCGGGGGCGGCGCAGCAGGTCTTGCCGGGACGCGCGTGACGCCAGCGCTTGTCTGTCGGCGCGTTCCGGCCGATGATCGGCGCAGCCAACCCGTCAGGAGGGAATATGCTGGATTATCTGAAGTCTTCGGTTGTGGCGCTGGCGTTGCTGACCGGGACGGCGGCGGCGCAGGACGCCGTGACGCTGGGGATGGTGCTGGAGCCTCCGAATCTCGACCCGACGGGCGGCGCGGCCTCGGCCATTGACGAGGTGGTTTATGCCAACCTGTTCGAGGGGCTGACCCGATTCGGCCCCGATGGCAGCATTCGCCCCGCGTTGGCCGCTGGCTGGGATGTGCAGGATCAGGGGCGGGTTTATGTCTTTCATCTGCATGAGAACGTGACTTTCCATGACGGCAGCGCCTTCGATGCGACCGATGTGCTGTTCTCGCTGGACCGCGCCCGCGCGCCCGATTCGACCAACGCCCAGAAGGTGCTGTTCGAGAATATCGCCGCGGTCGAGGCGGTCGATCCGCTGACCGTCAGGGTTACGCTGAAGCAGCCGGACGGGAATTTCCCCTTCAAGATGGCCTGGGGCGACGCGGTGATGGTGGATGAGGCCAGTATAGCCGATATTGCCACGCATCCGGTCGGCACCGGTCCGTTCAAATTCGAAAATTGGGTGCAGGGCGACCGGGTGGTCCTGACCGCCTGGGACGGATATTGGGGCGACAAACCAGCGCTGAAAACCGCGACCTTCCGTTTCATCTCTGATCCGACAGCGGCCTTTGCGGCGGTGATGGCCGGGGATGTGGACGCATTCCCCAATTTTCCCGCGCCCGAGACCCTGTTCCAGTTCGAGACCGATCCCCGTTTCAGGATCATGATTGGTACATCCGAGGGCGAGACGATCATGGCCATGAACAACGCGCGCCCGCCGCTTGACAATGTCAAGGTCCGCGAGGCGATTGCCCATGCGATCAAGCGCCAGGATGTGATCGACGGCGCGATGTTCGGCTATGGCACACCTATCGGCAGCCATTTTGCGCCGCACCATCCCGATTACGTCGATCTGACCGCGAAATCGGACTATGATCCCGAACTGTCGAAAAAGCTGCTGGCCGAATCCGGGACCGGGCCGGTCAGCCTGCGGCTGGCGTTGCCCCCGCCCTCTTACGCCCGCCGCTCGGGCGAGATCATTGCCGCGCAACTGCGCGCCGTGGGGATAGAGACGCAGATCAGCAATGTCGAATGGGCGCAGTGGCTGGAAACGGTGTTCAAGGGCGGCGATTTCGACCTGACCATCATCAGCCATACCGAGCCGCTGGACATCGATATTTATGCGCGGCCCGACTATTACTTTCACTACGCCAAGCCGGATTTTCAGGCGCTGATGGACAGGCTGAACGGCACGGTCGATCCCGCAGGGCGCAGCGACCTGTATCGTCAGGCGCAGGACATGATCGCCGGTGATTTCGTCAATGTGTTCCTGTTCCAGCTTGCCAGAACCGGCGTGGCTAATGCCCGGCTTGAGGGGCTTTGGGACAATGCACCAACGCAGGCCAATGACCTGACGGCGGTTCGCTGGAGGCAGTGAAGGGCGGCGGGGCCGGGCAGCGACGCCCGGCCCCGCCGTGACTGGTCAGACGAATTTCCGGATCTCACCCGAACGCAGCCGCGCCAGATAGCTGTGCAATTCCCGCTTGACGATGGGCATCAGGAAATACAGGGCAAAGATATTGACGATCCCCATCGAAAAGATCGCCGCATCCGAAAACTCGATGACCGGGCCAAGATCGGCGGCGGCACCGATCACCACGAAGATGCAGAACATGATCTTGAAGGTCAGTTCCTTGGTATAGCCCTCGCCGAACAGGAAGGTCCATGCCTTCACGCCGTAATAGCTCCATGAAATCATGGTCGAAAAGGCGAACAGGATCACCGCCAGGGCCAGCACATAGCGGAACCAGCCAAAGACGCTGCTGAACGCGGCCGAGGTCAGCGCCACGCCCGAACTGCCATCGACGGTCCGGATCGCGTTGCCCGCATCGTTCAGGACCAGCAGCCCGGTCTCGGGGTCGGTCATCAACTGGCCGGTGATGATGATCACCAGCGCGGTCATGGTGCAGATGACCACCGTGTCGATGAATGGCTCCAGCAGCGAGACGAACCCCTCGGTGATCGGTTCCTTGGTGCGCACCGCCGAATGGGCAATGGCGGCCGAACCGACGCCCGCCTCGTTCGAAAAGGCGGCGCGGCGGAACCCCTGGATCAGCGCGCCGACCATGCCGCCGGCGATGCCAAGCCCGGTGAACGCGCCCGCGAAGATCTGGCCGAATGCGGTGCCGATATGGTTGAAGTTCATCAGGATGATGACCAGCGCAGTGCCGACATACAGCACGCCCATGAAGGGCACGATCTTTTCGGTCACGCGGGCGATGGATTTCACCCCGCCAACGATCACCACAAAGACCACGGCGGCAAAGATCACGCCGGTGATCCAGCCCGGATACTGGCCCATGACATTGGTGATCTGGGCATGAGCCTGATTCGACTGGAACATGTTCCCGCCCCCAAGCGAGCCGAGGATGCAAAAGACCGAGAACAGAATCGCAAGGTACTTGCCGCCGGGCAGGTTACGCTCGGCAAAGCCCTTGGTCATGTAATACATCGGACCGCCCGACACGGTGCCGTCCTCGTATTCGTTGCGGTATTTCACGCCCAATGTGCATTCGGTAAACTTGGACGCCATTCCCAGAAGGCCCGCAAGGATCATCCAGAAGGTCGCGCCCGGTCCGCCGATGCCGACGGCGACGGCAACCCCCGCGATATTGCCAAGGCCGACCGTGCCTGACAGTGCCGTGGCCAGCGCCTGAAAATGGCTGACCTCGCCCGCGTCGTCGGGATCGGAATAGTCGCCCCTGACCAGCGCGATGGAATGCGGGAAGGCCCGGAACTGGATAAAGCCGAAATAGATCGAAAAGACGGTTGCGGCCGTGACCAGCCAGCCGACGATCCAGGGAAAGCTGGTGCCCGGAAAATACGAGAAGATGAACCCGACATATGGGCCGGTCACGGTGACGAACGCGTCGTTCACTGCGGCATCAAGCCCCTGAGCCATCGCGGACGAGGCGGAAAGCCCGGCCAGGAATACGGCAGAAGCCGCTGTTTTTGCGGTATTCTTCATGATTGCGTCTCCTGTTTCGAGGTTCAGGGCACGATTGTCACCGGCACCGGCGCGACCTGCGCCAGACTGCCTGCAACCGAACCGAAGATGCGTGCGGACAGACCCGATTGACCCATCCGTCCGATAAAGATCAGCTCGGCGCCCTCTTCTTCGGTGATGCGGCAGATCGTGTCGGCGATATGGCCGTATTTCATCACCGAGGTGACGGCGACGCCTGCGGCATGAACGGCCTTGACGACCGGGGCAATGATTGCCTGTTCGGCGCGGTCCAGTTCCTCTTGTCTGCGTCGATGCCGTTCCTCAAGCTCATCGGGTGTCAGAAAGCTGTATGGGGACCATTCGAGGACATGGGCGATGACGATGCTGTCTCCCATGGCCTTGGCCCGACTGATGGCGAAATCCAGCGCGCGGCGCGATGCTTCGCTGCCGTCGAAGCCGACGACGATCTTGCGTGACATGTTACCCCCTTGTGATTTTTGCTCTTCCTCCTTGGCAGTGATTAAATGATAGGCATGGGTCGGGGCTTACGGCCAGAAAAATGTGACAAATCCGCGACAGGGCCGCGCCGGAACCGGGTCTTGCCCGGTGTTTCGGCGCTGTGCCGGGCGTGCCGGCAGGCCGAGCCGGCGGGCGGGACGATTTTTCCTCTTTTCAAGCCGGATCGCGGACGGCATAGTCCGGTCCATGACCCGGATGCGACACATCGCCACTGCCTCGACCGCGCCTTTTGGCGCGTGCATGGCCGTGCAACTCCGGGGACTGCTGCTTCTTACGCTGCGCTGAGCGGGTCTTTCGGGCCGCCGCTCAGTCAGGTCAGTGCCCGATGCAACCCCGACATATCCGCGTAAGAAAGACAGACCCATGAGCGACAAGAACCGCGTCTATATCTTTGACACCACCCTGCGCGACGGCGAACAATCGCCCGGTGCGACCATGTCCCATTCCGAAAAGTTGGAAATAGCCTCCATGCTGGACGAGATGGGCGTGGACATCATCGAGGCGGGCTTTCCCATCGCGTCCGAGGGCGATTTCGCCGCCGTGTCAGAAATCGCCAAACGCGCGCAGAACAGCGTGATCTGCGGGCTGGCCCGCGCGCAATTCCCCGATATCGACCGCTGCTGGGAGGCGGTAAAACACGCCCGCCGTCCGCGCATTCATACCTTCATCGGCACCTCGCCCCTGCATCGCGCCATTCCCAATCTGGACATGGACCAGATGGCCGAGCGGATCGAACAGACCGTGACCCATGCCCGCAACCTGTGCGACAATGTGCAATGGTCGCCCATGGATGCCACACGGACCGAACATGATTACCTGTGCCGGGTGGTCGAGATCGCGATCAAATG
>NZ_JBKEBL010000205.1:0-4321 GCF_047973135.1 Paracoccus sp. (in: a-proteobacteria) | reverse complement strand
CGCCCGGTCCACATAGCTGTCCGAGGCGGTGGCATAATCGACCGAGGTCGATTCCGCATAACCGTTGTTTTCGACGACAAAGATCACCGGCAGGTTCCAGATCGCCGCCAGATTCATGCTTTCCAGAACCGTGCCCTGATTGGACGCGCCATCGCCGAAAAAGGTGATCGCCACCCCGTCATGCCCCAGTTTCTGCGCCGCCAGCGCAGCCCCGCAGACCAGCGGCGCGCCGGCGCCCAGAATGCCGTTCGCGCCCATCATGCCAAGGCTCAGATCGGCGATATGCATCGAGCCGCCCTTGCCGGCGCAGCAGCCGGTGGCCCTGCCATAGATCTCGGCCATCATCGCCTTCACGTCGACGCCCTTGGCGATGCAATGGCCATGCCCGCGATGGGTCGAGGCGATGCGGTCGCGCTCGTGCAGATGCGACATGATGCCGACGGCCGTCGCCTCTTCGCCGGCGTAAAGATGGACGAATCCGGGAATCTCGCCGCGCGAGAAATCGACATGCAGGCGTTCCTCGAAATCGCGGATGGTGCGCATCCGGCGATAGGCCTCCAGCAGCTTGTCCTTGGACAGCGGAAACGGGTTGGACATGGGTTCTCCTCCCTTCAGTCCGGGTTGCGGATGAAAAGCCCGGCGCTGGCCGCATGGGCCATGCAGGCGGGCACGTCGCTGGTGCGAAAGGCGTTCGGGACGATCTGCACCGTCACATCGTCGCTTTCGGTGAAGGTCAGCTCGCGCTCGCCGTCGAAGGCCAGCGAGCCGGCGGGGATCGCGGGATGAAACAACTGTTCCGGGGCCATGCGTTCGACGCTGGCGATGCCGACGCGGTCGATCAACCCCGGCGCGATGGGCGCCAGAAGCTGGCGCGGCGCGTCGGGCGACAGGCGGATATGGCGGCCCTCGGGCGTATTGCGGTCCAGCGGGTCGCACAGCCCCGCGATCGAGGACATGCCGATCGCCTGCGGCAGACCAAAGGTCACGAACAGGTCGCGAAAGCCGTCGGTCTTCCAGATCGCACGCGCGCCGACAAAGCGGTCTTGCACCACGGCGACATCGACCAGCGCGATTTCGCGCCGGTCGTTTATATCAACGTGCAACCACTTGTTGCGCACCAGCGCCCGCTCTGGCGCGACCTGTCCGGTCACGGCCAGCCCGACAGCCAGCCCGGTGATCGTCGGTTCGCGCAGTTCGGGAAAGGCGTTGTTCGTGCCGGTCGAAACCCCCGCCACCGGCGTGTCGCCGCAATTCTGCACCACCACCCGGTTCGTGCCGTCGCCCCCCAGCACCACCAGCGCGGCAACCCCCTGTTCACACATCATGCGGGCCGCCCGCGCGCTGTCCTCGGCGGTTGCCGTCACCTCCATGTCCAGATAGCGGATGCGGGGAAAGACCGAATGGCCCAACCGTTCCTCGCGGTCGATGCTGCGCATCAGGTGAAAGCGGATGCCGCCGTTTTCGGGCATCATCAGCACCTCTTCCACACCGGTCGCGGCCAGCGAGGCCAGCATCCGCAGGACGATATTCGCGCGGTCATTGATGGGCAGGTTCCCGGCATGGGAGATGACGCGCCGGATGTCGCGCGCCGAAATCGGATTGGCGATGATGCCGACCTTTGCCATGAGCGTCTCCCCCTTGCCTTTCATGCAAGCAACCTTTGTGCCATGCTGGCGACCATGTGTTTTCAGGGAGTTGGGCTGCGGACTGTTGCACCCGGTGCAACAGGTGTCGCGCGACAGGGGCGATGCTGAGGCAGGAACAAACGCAATCGCGGTCGCTGGCGCTAAGTCAGCAGATGCGGCTGTCGCTGGATGTGCTGCGCATGGATGGCGGGCGGCTGCGCCGCTGGCTGCGGGTGCAGGGCGGGCGGCACGAGGCGCTGGAACTGGCCGACACGGCCCGGCAGGTCACGGCCCGGCAGGAATTGCAGGCGCAGGCAGGTCTGCTGCGGCTGGGGCCCGAGGATGCCCGCATCGCGCAGGAACTGGTGCATTGCCTAGATGATCACGGCTGGCTTGCCGACCCGCTGCCGCAGGTGGCTCGCTGGCTGGAGACCACCCCCGCCCGGATCGCTGCGCTGCTGCCCGTGCTGCAACAGCTTGACCCGCCCGGAGTTTTTGCGCGCGACCTGACGGAATCGCTGCGCCTTCAGTTGCAGGCGCGCAACCGGCTGGACCCGGTGATCGCGCGGCTGCTTGACCGTCTGGATCTGGCCACCGCCGGAGATTTGGCCGCCATCGCCGCGCATTGCGGCTGCGACGCCGAGGATGCCGCCGGGATGCTGGCCGATCTGCGCGCCCTGTCGCCCTGGCCTCTATCCGAGGGGCCGGGCCTGCCGCCGCCCGAACTGAACCTGACAGCGGATGGCCGCGCGTTGCTGTTGAGCCATGACCTGATCAGGCTGCGGGACAAGGGGGCGGGCGTGGCGCATGGGATCGTGCAGGCCGTCGAGGGGCGGGCACAGACGCTGTCGCGGATCGGCGCGGCGCTGGCGCTGGCGCAGCGGGACTGGCTGAACAGACAGGGTCCGTTGCGCCCGCTGACGCTGACCGCGCTGGCCAGAGGGCTGGATCTGCATAAAAGCACGGTCAGCCGGGCCATCGCCGGCGTCCGCGCGCAAACGCCACAGGGGATCGTGGCGCTGTCCGATCTGCTGCCGCGCAGGGTCAGCCCGCGCAACCCGCATCTGCACCGCCCGCAGGCGCTGGCAATGATCGCGGCTCTGCTGGCAGACTGGCCCGCCGATCAACGGTATTCCGACACCCGGATGGCGCACAGGCTGGCCGACGCCGGACTGATCCTGTCGCGCCGCGGGGTTGCAAAATACCGGGCCGAACTGACCCATCGCTGAGCGGGCCATCTTGCGATGTCCCTATATAGCTGACGGAAGCCAATTTGATGATCAAATTGGCGCAGCATCAGCGTAAAATCAAATGGTTATAGCCTGACAACATAATCAAAGAAAAGTCGTCAGGCTATAGCCAGACGCACTTACCATAAGGGCGCCTCGAAAAGTTGCGTGACCGGCTGTCCTTCATGCGGTTCCCCGGCCTCGGGCTGGAGGACAGGGTGCCCGATGCCAGGACCGTCTGGCTCTACCGCGAGGGCCTGGCGCAGGCGGGCATGGCCGAGGCACTGTTCGGGCAGTTCGACAGCTATCTGGCGCGGCAGGGCTATATCGCGCGGGGTGGACAAATTCTGGATGCCTCCATCGTGCCGGTGCCGAAGAACCGCAACACGCGGGACGAGAACAAGGCGATCAGGACCAGCGATGAGCCCGAGGGTTGGGCGGCCAGGCCCGCCATGTGATCGCAGACGGGTGGGGCATGAATGCCACTGGCCTGAATGAATGCCCGGACGACGCGCGCTGGACGAAGAAGCAAGCGCGCAGCCATTACGGCTACCCAACAACCCGGCGCAACAGCCCCCAAAACCAATCCAAAGCCCCCGACAACCCGCATCCCGCAGGCTTCAGGCCGTCAAACTGCCCCCGAACAGCCGAAAACGGAAAAAATCGAGGTGCCCTATATCTGATCGGCGCGTGGCGCGATAAAAGGCCAATATTGTAACAGGTATGTGGTAACAGGTTTCCAGATGAGCATCCCGCCGGATCATGGTGGCACCGACATCTGGACGCCGCCGCCGGGCAGCGCTGCAGCGGTTCAGCCGGAACCTAACCACTCCGCCATCCAGATCGCAACTATCGAGTGCGTTGAGCCGCTGGATGCCCAATTCGGGGTATTCCCGAAGAAGACCGTGCCGGACGTCATAGGGATTTCCCGGAAAGCTGCGGGCACCGACGATGAAGCCGCCATCGAGGGTGGTCGCGAGGCTGACCTTGGTGCCGAATTCGTATCGCATCGTCGGCGCGCACGACACCGGTCCGCTGATCCGCTCAAAGAACGGGTTCTGGCTGGCGATCCCGCTGCCCGTCGCAGGTAAGTCGTCGGCTCTGAACAACCCCCTCATGCGGCGCTGAGCATATGGGGTGGCCGGTTATCGACCACGATAATCCTCAGGATCAGGAGGATGACGGCGGCCCAAAGAGCCCTGATATGGGCCAGTATCTTGCGGATGTTGTGGCCGCAGGCACAGAGCACGGCAAAGATCGCATCGCCGATCCTGCCCTTGAGGGGGCATCTGGCCAATCTGCCGTCTGATTTCATGTGTCCGATCTCGGGTTCGATGGCACTTCGTCGCTTGAGCAATTTTGCCAGCGCCGGGGGTATGCCGCGCCTCTGGCCGCTGATCAGGACGCGGGTGGTCTCGACGCCATGCCCGCGATAGCCACGGTCCACGACGGCGAGGCCGGGCCTCG
>NZ_JBKEBL010000113.1:0-3508 GCF_047973135.1 Paracoccus sp. (in: a-proteobacteria) | reverse complement strand
GTGCGGTATTCCGGTCGCAAAAAGCCAGACTGCCGTTCGACCGTGGGATCCGGGGCGCTGATCGTCATGGGCAGGGCAAAGACCGGCAGGCCGAACAGGCGCAGGCGCGGATATTCCAGATGGATCAGCCGGGTGCGGGCGTCATGGGTGACGCTGCGGGCGCGGATTTCCCACAGCGGCGGACCGCCGCCCTCGCAGACCGTGCAGGCGGATGAAACGACCTGCCGCAGCTTCGTGACCTGTCCGCCCTCGCTGCGCTGGGCTTCGGTCGCGGCGATCTGCAACTCGTGGGCCAGCAGCATCCGCGCGCCCCGTACGATGCCATCCTGCAACTTGCGGTCCAGTTGCGCCGAATCGGCGATCAGGATCGAATCGCGTTCGGGTTCGGTAGCGCCGGGTTGGGTCAGGTGGATCGGACCCTCGATGGTCAGATCGCCGCTATCGCCATCGACGATGATCCGCGACGCGACCAGCCGTGCGCCGCGATACCAGACCACCACGCCGCCCGCCGCGATCAGGGTGTTGTCGCCTTCCAGTTGCACCGTATCGGCCAGCAAGGTCGCCGCGTCCTCGGGTGCTGCGCCCGTGCCGTCGTCACCCCCAATCGAGACATCGTGACGCGGGGCCACGGTTGCGGGCGGGCTGGTCGTCGGCGTGCGGTCCGAAACGGGGGTCTCGGTCAGCCGGTCGGACAGGGGGGCAAGCGCCGCACCGCCCGTCCAGTCGCCCTCAAGCTGGGGGGCGACATTCTCGGCATTCAGCCCCTGCGCACGCGCACCCAAAGCGCCAAGCAGCGTCAGCCCGGTCAGCGCCGTGGCATAGGCCAGCCCTCTGAAACTTGCCGCCGTCATCCATCCTCTCTTTGCAGGATCAGCCCCATCGCCAGCATCGCGCCCACCAGCGGCGGTGCCCAGCCTGCCATGGCGGGGCCGATCTGCCCGTTATCGCCAAGAACTTGCGCGAGATTGCACAGAAAAAACAGCCCGATCCCCGCAGCAAAGGCCAAAAGAACGCTGATGCCGATATTTCGGCCACGCATGTGCTGCATGGTAAAAGCCGCCGCGATCAGCACCATGGCCCCCATCAGGAAGGGGCGGGCCAGCTCTGATTGCAACCAGACGCGGTGTCGCGTGGCGGAAAAACCGGCGTTTTCCAGCCCCCGGATAAAGCCCGGCAACTGCCAGACCGGCACCGATTGCGGCTGCCCAAAGCCGTCGCGGATCCGTTGCGCCGTCAGGTCCGATTGCAGCGTCAGCGACTGGTCGCGCACGGCCGCGGCCTCGGGGTTGGTCTGGTCCAGCGGGTAATCCTTGACGTCCTCAAGCTGCCAGAGGCCCGGTTCCAGCCGCGCCTCGCGCGCCTCGATCCGGCGGACCGGGCCGTTATCCTGATCAAAGATCAGGAATGTCGCGTCATACAGGGTCGTGGCGTCGGGGCTGGCGCGGCTGGCGCGGATCACGATCTGCCCGGCCTCTTGCCCGTCCTCGGCCAGCACCTGCCGCAGCCACAGCGCGCCCTCGCCGACCGAGACGGTCTGCTGCCCTTCGCGCCGGATTTCCGCCTCGGCCTGATCCAGCGCCTGCCGGGTCGCCGCGACCAGCGGGTTCAGCAGCGCCACGGCCAGCGCGCCGACCAGAATGGCGGAAACCGAAGGCGAGATTACCACTTTCAGCGCCGACCGCCCCGAGGCGCGGATCGCCACCATCTCGGATGTGCGCGCAAGGCCCAGGAACATGCCGATCCCGGCCAGCACCGTCACCAGCGGCAGGATCGAATAGAAGCTTTCGGTTATATCCAGCGCCGCCAGCCGGGCCACCCCCGTCAGCCCGACCCCGCGCGAAGCGAAGCGGCGCACCATTTCCAGCATGTCGATCAGGAACAGGATCATCAGGAAAACCGCCGCGACAACCAGCAGGCTGCGCAGGAAACGGCGGGCGACGTAACGGGCCAGGATCATGCCATCGCTCCTTTTCCGCGCCGCCATGGTCGTACGGCCAGCCGCAGCAGCATGACGCAGATCGCCGCGCCCAGAATTGCGGGCAGATACATCGCCGGCCACAGGCTGACATCGCGTTCCACCCGCGCCGAGACGGCATTGCTCGAAAGCTGAACCATGATCAGCAGCACACTGGCCCCTATCACCTGCCGCCAGACGCCGAACCGTGAATAGCCCCCGATCAGCAGCGTGGCAAAGCCGATCATCGCGGCGATGGGGGCCATCAGCGGCTTGGCGATGCGGTTATGCAGTTCGCGGCGTATATCGGCGGGTTCCGCCCCCGTGGCCTGCAACAGTGCCTCATCCGGGCGCAGCAGCCGCAGCGTGGTGAAATCGCGCAGATCCCGCCTGCCATCGGCGCTTTCTCCGAACATCGAGGCCACGTCATAGCTGAATTGCGAAAACCGGGTGACGGACAATTGGCGCCTGTCCCCGACGCGTCGCAGGTTTTGCGACATGCCGTTCAGCAGCACCAGCACCGGCCCCTTGTCGTTGCGCAGCAGCAGGGCCTCTTTGGCGGTATGGGTAATCTGCTGTGCGGGATCGCGCGCATCCTCGATAAAGACATCCAGCAGCCGCCCGTCGCTGGCGACATCGCGCACGAAGACGGTCACATTGTCGCTGGGATACTGGAATGTGCCCGGCCGGACCGACCGCGTGGTGACATCCTGCGCCAGCTCGTCCTGCCTTTCGGCCAGCCGGGTCCGCGCCAGCGGCACCAGCCCGTGGACCAGCACGGCGACCAGCAGGCCCACGAAAACGCCAAAGATCAGCACCGGCCGCGCCATCCGCCAGGGCGACAGCCCCGCCGTCTGCATCACCACCAGCTCTGATTCGTCGGCCATCCGGTTGGTCCCGTATGCCGTGGCCACGAAGGCGGCCACCGGCAGCACGATGGAAATCACGGCGGGCAGCGCCAGCACGGTAAATTCCATCACCACCAGCGCGGTCTGCCCGTCGCTGACCAGATCGTCGAACAGGCTGACGGCGCGATTGATCCAGTAGACTGACACCAGCACCAGCGCGAAAAAGCCGAAAAGCGTCAGAAACTGGCTCAGGATGTAACGGTCGATCCGGGACATGGGGCGTCGGGGCCTTGGATTTCAGGGTCTCTCTTCTGCTTATCCGCAAGGGCGGCTCTGGAAAAGGGCTGCATGTGCCGCTAGGCTTCGGTGCAGACGCAAAGAGGGATTTTTCAGCATGACCCAGCCGGTTGAAATCAGCTTCATCGAAACCGCCAGCGACAGGCTTGCCGGGCATCAGGGGCGTGTCGCGCTGATCGTCGCCTCGCAGGGCCGCTTGCCAGCCGGTCTGCCTCGCGCCGCACGCGAGGCGGCGCAGCGCGCGCTGGAATCCGGGGCAGGCAAGGGGCTGAAACCCGGCGAGGCGCTGGAACTGGCCTTTCCGGCGGGTATGGCCGCCGAGGCGCTGCACCTGATTGCCCTGCCCGCCAATGCCACCGTGGCCGAGGCACGCAAGGCGGGTGCGGCCATCGGTGCAAGGCTGGGCAAG
>NZ_JBKEBL010000094.1:0-2579 GCF_047973135.1 Paracoccus sp. (in: a-proteobacteria) | reverse complement strand
TCAAGGAAAGACAAAATGACTGACCCCGTGTTGCATCGCGATCTGGCGCGGGTCGAAGGCAGGCTCGACAGGATCGAAGAGGCCATCTCGGCCCTCGCGCGGATCGATGAGCGGCTGACAACCCTGTTCAAAGCCATGGGACGGCAGCAAGCCGACATGGCCGCGCTGGAAACGCGCAGCCAGACCGACATGCGCGACCTGGCATCGCGCCTGACCGACCTCGAACACCTGACAGCCGCCCGCAGCCCGCTATTTGCATGGCTCAACCGCATCGCAACCGCCGCCATCGGCGCGGCGGTCGTCTTTGCCTTCGACCGTTGGAGGTGAGGGCATGTTTCCCCTGATCTTTCTGCGCCCGCTGCGCGGCGCGCATGGGCGGAACTGGCCGGGCATCGCGGTCATTGACCCGGATGCGCCGCATCGTGAGGCGGTGGCGGCGCAGGAAATCTGGGAGGCCGGGCACAAGATGAACCCGGTCAACCTGATCCCTGTGCTGATCAGCCGCAAGGCCCGTCGCCGCATGGAAATCATGGGGCATGAGGTCGAGGTGCAGGCGGCGGCGCTGATCCTTGGTCGGGATCAGACCAGATATCGCGCCGCCGAGATCGCCGCCATGAAGCGCGGCTATGGCGGGCTGTTCGACGCCATGAGCAACCGGGATCTGCGCATGGCGATGGCGGCGCGCTCTGCCGAGGCCAGGAAATGGGTGCGGACGAATCGCGCCAGATTGATGAGGATGGAACCATGAGCCTGCCCTGGACAGGTGCCGCCCGCCGGATCGGGCAGGCCGGTTTCGCCAAAGCCGCCAGCCGCGCCGGACTGGAGCCGGAGATCGTCCGGGCGGTCTGGGCGGTGGAATCTGCCGGGCAGCCATTTCGCGCCGATGGCAGCCTCGAACGCCGCTATGAACCCCATCACATGCCCGGAAGCGGCATCGCAAGCTGGCGCGACAGCCTTGGGATCCCCTTCGCCACCCGCGAGGCGATGTTCGCCAGCGCCTGCGCCCGCGATCCCGACAAGGCGATGGCCGCATCCAGTTGGGGCGGGCCGCAGATCATGGGCTTCAATGCCGCTGCGGCGGGGTTTGCCTCGGCCCGCGACATGGTCGTTGCGATGGCTGCGGACGAGGCCGCGCAGCTTGACGCATTCCTGCGCCTCATCGATGGCTGGGGCCTGATCACCACCCTGCGGGCGCATGACTGGCTGCGCTTTGCGGCGCGCTATAACGGTTCTGGTCAGGCCGCTGCCTATGCCCGCAGGATCGAGGCCGAATATCGCCGCCTGACCGGACGGGCCTCGCCCGTGGTGCTGCGGCTCGGGCGGGCGGGCGACAGGGCGGCAGTCCGGGAATTGCAGCGCGCTCTGGGGATCGAAGAGGATGGCGCGTTCGGGCCTGCGACCGACGCGGCGGTCAGGGCGTGGCAGGGGCGCAACGGCCTTGTCGCGGATGGCATCGTCGGCGCGGAAACATGGGCGGCGCTGCGGGACAGGCGCGATGCGCATCCGGTCGCACAGCCCGCCACCATGGATGTCGCGGCCCGGATCACCACCTGGGCCAGCGCGGCCACGGCAGCCGCTGGCGCGTTTACGGCCCTGGGCGAGACCCTGCCCGACAGTGCCATGACCGCCCTCGTCACCGGCGCGACCATCGCCGGGGTGCTGGCGGTCGCCGCGGCGCTGTTTTCGCGCCTGCGGCGGCAGCGGGCGGTGTTCTGATGTGGCTTCGGGTCGGGCTGGCCGGAGCGATTCTCGGGCTGGCGGGGGCCGGGTTCTGGCTGATCGACAGCCGGGCCCGGCTGCTGGCCGAGATCGACACCCTGCGCGCGCAGATCGCGACACTGGAAAGGATGCGGAATGCTCAGGACCATATCATGCGCCTCGATGACGCTGGCATTGCTGGCTGGCTGCGCGACCGGGCCGGTCAGTGAGACGGCGATCTGCACCGCCACCCATGATGCGCGGCAGACCCATGCGGCGGCGCTGGTCGCTGACGGTGGCCCGCAAAGCCGCAGAACCGGCGCGGCGCTGATCAGCGCGCTGGATGCTGGCTGCGCCTAGCCCAAAGGCCATTCCGGAGGCCGGAACCCCGCCAGCATCCACCGCATGACCTGCGCAGCAACGGGGTTGGGGGCGCGGGCGCTGTTCCCGTGGGTGGCTTCCCACTTTCGGACTGTCCGTGGGTCAGTGTTCAGGATCACTCCAAGCTCGGAAAGCGAAAGACCCAGCATTTGCCGGGCCTCTTTGAATTCGTCAGCGGTCATCAGAAAAACAGCTTCACGATTGCAGCAGTCGCACCCATCAGGCCAGCGGCAGCCAGAAATGGCGCAAGGAACGTGTTCACGCTGACATGCCTGGCTTCTGCGTTCATTTTTGCAATTTCGGCCTGCGCCCTGGCGTCGTAATGCGTTGTTTCCGCAATGATACGGGCTATCTCGGCACGCATCTTGTCATCGGCGAGGGATTGTTCCGCAGCAGTCATCGGGGTTTCTTTCCAAAGCGGGCTTCATTGCCTCATACCCGCAGCATAGGCCCAATGGGCCTATGGCACAAGCGAAAAGAGGCCGATCTTTCACATCCCG
>NZ_JBKEBL010000178.1:0-3111 GCF_047973135.1 Paracoccus sp. (in: a-proteobacteria) | reverse complement strand
TGAATGTCATCGGTATCCTCCCCTCGGGCCGTCCGGATCGGCCCCTGTCACGTTTCGCCGGAACGCCTTTCCAGCGGGCAGAGGCCTCCTCACGTCATCCCTGCGCGGGCAACTGGTCCACGCGCCTCTAATATTCTTGCCGTGTCGCGGCTTGAGAATCTTTGCGCTGATGTAAAGCAATCAGAACGAGACCCGACTTCCTTCCATCTTGGTAGCAAGCCAGACGCATGAAAGAAACATTTCTTGCTCTTTTATGATATTTATGTATCTTTTAATTTCATTACAGAATGAGATTCCCGATGCCCGAAAAGCGCCCCACCATTGCCGATCTCGCCGCTGCTGCCGGGGTCAGCATCGCCACCGTGAACAGGATCATCGGCGGCAGCGCGACAGTGCGCCCGGCCACCATCGACCGGGTGCGCGATGCGGCCGAGCAGATCGGGTTTTATGGTCTTGGCGTGATCGAAGCCCGCAAGCAGGACGCCAAACCCAGCTATCGCTTGGGTTTTTTGCTGCAGCAATCGACGCGGGATCTGTATCGAATGTTCGGCGACCAGATCATCGAGGCTGCCGGCCGGCGACGCGACAGCAAGATCGAGCCGGTTGTGGACTTCATCGATCGGCTGGACCCGATGAATATCGCCGAGAGGTTAGGCGCGCTTGGCGGTGCCTGCGATGCGGTCGCCATCATCGCGGGCGATCACCCGCTGATCAGCCAGCAGATCACGGCACTACGCGAAAGGAATGTCCCCGTCGTGACATATATAACGGATCTCTCAGCCCCGAATCGGGCCGGGTATGTCGGGCTGGACAACTGGAAACTGGGGCGCACGGCCGCCTGGTTCATCACCCAGACGACCCACGCGCCCGGTCGGGTGGCGCTGTTCATCGGCAATCACCGCTATCAGTGTCAGGACGTGTCGGATGCCAGCTTCCGGTCCTATATGCGCGAACACGCCCCGCATCTGCAGATCGACGACAGCCGCCCGACCCATGAAGAGCCTGACGAAGCCTATTGCATGGTGCGCGAATTGCTGGACAACAGCGACGATCTGCGCGGCATCTATATCGCGGGCGGCGGCATCTCGGGCGTGTTGAGGGCGCTGCGCGAGGTCCCGGAAGATCACAGGACCAGGGTTCGGATTGTCTGCCGCGATATCGGCCCGGAAACCCGCAAGGGCCTGACCGAGGGGCTGATCACCGTGGCGCTGTGTCATCCGTTGCGGCAGACCTCGGATGAGTTGATCGACACCATGATCACCGCGCTGAGAAGCCGGGGCGGCACCTCGGTCAGGCAACGGATCGTGCCGCTTGAAATCATCACGCCGGAAAGTGTCTGATGCAATTCCATCAGGTCCGGCTTTGTCAAACTCTGCGTCCGGATGGACGCTCAAGGCCGTCCGCGCAGGCCTGCGCCCAGAGAAGGAGACTGCCATGCGAATCGGAATTGTCGGCTACGGAACCGGCGGGCGGCATTTTCATGCCCCTTTCATCAAGGCGGCCGAGGGTGCGGAACTGGCGTGCATCGTCGCCCGCGCGCCTGCCACCATTGAACGGGTTCAGGCGGACTATCCCGGCCTGAAGGTCCATGCCAGCCTGACTGATATGCTGGCGGATGGTGTCGATGCCGTCACCATCACCACCCCGCCCCAGACCCGCCGCGAGCTAGTGCTGGAGGCCATTGCAGCAGGCGCCCATGTCATCGCCGACAAGCCTTTTGCACCTTCGGCAGCGGTCGGCCGCGAGATGGAGGCGGCCGCGAAGGCACGAGGTGTGACCCTTGGCGTCTTTCACAACCGCCGCTTCGATACCGATGTGCAGACGCTGAAAAAGGTGCTGGACAGCGGCCGGCTGGGCAAGCTGTGGCGCATTCATGCGCGCATGGAGCAGGACGATCCGGCGACGCTGGAGGCTGGCCCGCAGGGCGGGCTGCTGCGCGATCTGGGCAGCCATATGGTCGATCAGATCCTGTGGCTGCTGGGTCCGGCGGCTTCGGTCCATGCGCATCTGGACATGATCGACCTGCCGGAAGGTCCGACCGATGCTGGCTTTGTCATCTCGATCCGGCACCGGAACGGCACCTTTTCTCAGCTTGTCTCCAGCAAGATCAACCATATCGATGCCAAGGAATTCGTGGTTTACGGCGATCGGGGCAGCTATCGCTCGGCCCAGCAGGACGTGCAGGCGCAGGCGATATTTGCGGGGAAGCGGCCCGCCGATGATTTGGCCGGCTGGGGATATGAGGGTGCCGAGCGTTGGGGCACGCTGGCGACTGCAGCGGGCACCGAACGCATTCCCTCGGAACAGGGGCGCTATCACGATTATTACGAGGCTTTCGCGCGTGCGGTCCGCGACGGCACGCCGCCGCCCGTCACCCCCGCCGATGCAATCGCCGTGCTTGAAGTGCTTGACGCCGCCCGCCAAAGCGCAGCCGAGGGGCGCGAGATCCGGCTTTGAAGTTCAGGGGCAGCGGTGGCCGCCCCTGACGGAAGTCAGCGAACGCCCTGTTCCACGCCCTTGAGCGTCACCTCGACATTGCTGGCATCGACGATGGCGGGGCCGGTCAGGACCGGCTGGCTGGCCAGTTCGGTGCCGAAGTCGATCTGTGCCGCCAGCATGGTCGCCGCCAGAAAGGATTGCAGATAGGGCTGCTGGTCGATGGCCATTTTCTGCGTGCCCGCCTGAATCCGGCCAAGCACCGAGGGGCTGAGATCGAAGGTGCCCAGCATCACCTCGCGCCCGGCCTGCTGGATCGCGATCGCAGCGGAATCCGCAGCCCAGGCAGCCCCGGTGATGACCGCGTCGATAGAGGGATCCTTCAGCAGCTCGGCCTTGATCGCCTCGGCCGTCGCGGTGGCATCGGAATCGATATTGGCGGGGGTCGGCAGGCGGACGACCTCGGCGCCGCCCTTCGTGGCACCTTCGGTCACCCCGTCGCAGCGGCTTTCCAGATTGACCGCGCCCGGAACGTGGATATGGCAGAGGATCTTTTTCGCACCGTTCTGCGCCAGATACTCGCCGCCCGCGACACCCGCCACATAGTCGTCGGCGCCGAAATAGTTGATGCCTTCGACCGCTTCCCGATGCTCGGCACCGGAATTATAGACCATG
>NZ_JBKEBL010000054.1:0-9645 GCF_047973135.1 Paracoccus sp. (in: a-proteobacteria) | reverse complement strand
GTAGATCACGGTGGTATTGTCGGCAAACCCGCTTTCCTCCAGCGCTGCAAGTATCAGGCCAAGGTTGAAATCCATCCAGGAACAAAGGCCGAAATAGGCGGAAAAGGCGGCCAGTCTCTGTTCTTCGGACGCAAACAGCGCCTCGCTGTCCAGAATCGCGTTCTGCTTGTCCACCCAGGGGTGCCGGATATGCCCGTCACGGGGGTGAAGCTTTGCCTCGGGCAGGGTTCCCGGCGGATAGAGGTCATAAAATTCCTGCGGGCAGGTCAGCGGGAAATGCGGCGCGACCAGTCCGACGAAAAGACACCATGGCCGGTCGTCCTGTCGCTGCGCCCGATCGGCGAACCATTGACGCGTCCGTGCGGCAACCGCACGGTCATAACGGGTATAGTCGCTTTCCCCCGGCCCGATGTTTTCACCCAGCATGCGGGCCTTGCTGATAACCCGGTCCTTTTCCCGCCGAACCGAAAGCCAGACCATTCCCGTGCCGCCGCCGATCATCATCGGGATATGTTCGCCGTCGAAACCTGCCGGATCCCGATCAGATCGGTAATGCAGCTTGCCGATGGATTCCACCGGTACGCCAGCGGCCTGCAATGCGTGACCCCAGCCGCTGATGGAACCGTCATAGGGCATTGCATTGTCCCACATCCGGGTCTGATGAACATAGCGCCCCGTCGCAAAGGCGGCTCGGGCCGGCACGCAAATGGGCGTCGGTGTATAGGCCGAGGCAAAGCGCGTCCCCCGAGCCGCAAGCGCATCAAGATTGGGCGTTCGAACAAAGGGATGCCCAGCGCATCCCATCGCCCTTGCCTGGTGTTCATCCGACATTATGACAAGCAGGTTTTGCTGAGGCACGGGCAGGTCTCCGGAATTGATGTTGGGATCAAAGTTGCGCGGGCAGCCATGTCGCCAGCCCCGGCATCAGGACCAGCATGAAAACCAGCAGAAAACAGCACAGGATATAGGGCAAAGCCGCCTTCGAGACGTCGGACAGGGTTGTACCATGCGGGCTGACCGCCAACATGACGAACAGCAGCAGGCCAAAGGGCGGCGTTGTAAAGGAAACTTCAAGCATGATCAGCATGATCAGCGCGAACCAGACAAGGTCGAAATCATAGCTGGCAGCGATGGGCAAGAAGATCGGCAGGGTGATCAGCATGATCGACACGGGATCCATGAACATGCCCAGAAGCAGGATCATCAGCACAATGACCAGAAGCATCTGATAGCTTCCCAGTTTCAGCGACGTCACCCCGTTGACCAGCCCGGATGAGGCCCCGGAAAAGGCCAAAAGCTGCGCAAAAGTCGATGAGGCCACGATCAGCAGAAAGATCATCCCCATGACGCGGGCCGTTTCGGACAGGGATCTGGCAATCGTCCTCCAGTCAAGCGCACGATAGGCCACCCCCAGAACCAACACGGCCAGAACGCCCATCGCACCCGATTCCGTCGGCGTCGCAAAGCCGGAAATGATCGAGCCGACAACCGCCACGACGATCAGCACATTGGGCGCAACGTCGCGCAAAAGCAGCCAGACCCGCTCGGACAGGGGGCAAGGTTCAACCGGATAAGAGGGCGCGGCCTCGGGGTCCAGCCTCGTCTGAACAAAGATCAGCCCGACATATAACAGCGCCAGGACCAGTCCCGGAATCAGGCCCGCGATCAGCAGCGCCCCGATATTTATCTGCGCCAAAGACCCAAGCAGCACCGCCAGCCCGGAAGGCGGAATGATCACCGCCAACCCGCCCGAGCCAAGGATCGGCCCCGCACACATGTGTTTCTTGTATCCCCGCGCGGTCATTTCAGGGACCATCAAGGAACCAAGCATCCCCGTATTGGCCAGGCTGGAACCCGAAAGCGCCGCGAATAATGTGCCCGAGGTCAGCGTCAGATAGGACAGCCGCGCAGGCAACCCTCCGATCAGCTTGTCCACCGCATCCAGCACACGCCGCGCCAGACCAGAGAAGAAGAACAACGTGCCCATCATCATGAACAGCGGTACAGGTGCCAGTGAATAGGTACTGACGGCCGTGGTCGCATTCGTGATCATCTGATCAATGCCCCGCGCGCCCCCCATAAAGAGATAGACTCCGATCAGATTGACCAGAAAAAAGGCAAGCGCCACCGGCAGCCCGATCGCCATCGAGAAAAGCAACCCGCCGATCAGGATCGCAAGCGACTGATACCATTCAAACATCTCGCCCCCCTTGGTCGGTTTCGGTCAGAGACCTGCGGCTTCCTCAAGATGCGCGTCGTAAAAGCTTTCGCCACGATAGAGAAAGGCAAGAAACTCCAGCCCGCTCAGCCCAAGCCCGACGGGCATGGTGACATAGACGATCCACAGCGGCATGTCGAAGCTGCGAATTTCAACCGCTCCGCGCGCGATCGCATCCTCAAGGCGCAGTCCGGCACGCCAGGCGAGATGGAAACAAATCACCGCCGCAAAGACATGCAGGAATTTTTCAAACAGATGCCGGACCGCGTCGGGCATGTTCTGCAACACAATGGTAACGCTGACATGGCCGCGCGTGCGAACCAGCCAGGGCATGACCAGAAACGTCACGAACAGGATCATGTATTCAACCGAATTTACCGACCAGACCGCTGTTGGCAGACCAAAATTTCTGGATGTCATGTCATAGCTGACGACAATCAGAATACAGCCCACCAAACCGCAGGCGCAGGCAAAGCAGGCAAAGGACAGGGCCTTCAGAATGTGTTCAAGATTCCGCGTCATGGGTTCCTACCAGCCAGAATGACAGGGTGCGCGGCGGCGATTCACAGGAACCGCCAAGCCGGCATTCCTCATCTGGTTTCATCAAAAAACAATTTGCGCAGCGCATCGTGATTGGCGGAATCACGGCTTTTCAACCGATCCCACGCGGTATTATAGGCACCCGCAAGGTATTCTTCGCGCTGCTTGCCCGACAGTTCAATGACCTCCATGCCTTCCCCTGCAAGGGCGGCACTTTCTTCGGCGGTGGCTTTCGCCATCTCGTCAAAGCTGATCTGCTCATATTCAGCGGCGACCGCATTCAGAATATCCCGCGCCTCGTCCGACAGCCCCTGCCAGGAGTCGTAATTCATCGAGATAAGCACATCGGCCTGAAAAAAACCCGGATCAATTCGGTATTTCAGGAACTTGTCCCATCCGAAATCGCGCACTCCGACAATCGTATAGCCTGCGCCCTGAATCACTCCGCGCTCCAGACCGGTATAAACCTCACCCGGCGGCATGACGACGACTGTCGCCCCCAGGTTTTCCATGAACGCACGGAACAACGGCCCGCTGCGCAGGCTCATGCCACTCAGATCCAGCGCGCCATCGGCGGTTATCCCCGGCTTTTCGGTCAGCATGACGTGGAATTGCATGCCGCCATCGACATGGGCCAGCACATGGGCATTGGCCTTGTCATGGAAAATCCCGTTGATCGCATCCAGCGCACCATCTGCGCGATTTTGCATCGGCGTCTTGTTCGAGCCGGTGAAAGCCCCGCCCTCGGGGACAAGATCCAGATAAAGCCCCGGAGGCAAGTTGAACATGTCGGCTATGCCATTCATCTGGGCCTCGCCCATCTTTTGAACCGGGATGGCCTCTGGCCCGCCAATGATCTGGATTTGCACCACATCTTTGCCACGCTCGTTGACCAGCGCCGCAAATTCCTTGAAATGCTTGGCATAGATGACGTTCGAGGGCGTGAAGGTCACTGCCCGCAATGTCGTCTCGGCCCGGCCCGCGCCGGATGAAAACGTCAACCCGACCCCGGCAATCAGCCCGGCCAACATGAATCGTAATATCATATCATCTTTCCTCCCTGATTGATGATCGATCTACCTTTTGCCGAAAGCTCCTTCCTTTTCCTCCCGGTTCAAAATCATACGCTCTGAATAGACGGCGGCTCCGTTCAGGAACTGAGTCATGGCACTGCGCGCCGCCGCCGCGTCACGATTTTCAAATGCACTGACAAGCTGACAGGTGATTTCTTCCGCCAGCGCACGGGCATTGGCGTTGGTCAATGTTGCACGGCGAATCATGACGATCTGATCGTCAAGCATGTTAAGCGTGTCGCGCAGCCTTCTATTGGGAATCTGGTCGCGCCACATGCGTCGAAACGTGACATTTGCCTTCAGCGCAACGGCAAAATCCTCGGCGTTCAGAAAGTGATCCCGCGCCTGACGAAAACGGCCAAGATCCTGTTCGCGCATATCACGAGCGACCTCTGCAACCGCAGCAGGTTCCAGCAAGAGGCGCATGGCAAAGACTTCCTGAACGTCCCGCAATTCGGGAACAGGCACCATAAAGCGACCAAGCGACTGCGTTACCAGCCCGTCCTGACAAAGCCGGAACAACGCCTCTCGGACAGGGGTGCGCGACACATTCAAAAGACTGCCAAGGTCAGTTTCCTTCAGACGTTCCCCCGCTTCGAATGTCTCTGAAATGATCAGTTCCCGAAGCTGTTCATAGACCAGAACGGCCAGAGACGACGGACGCTCTATCTGCGGAACCAATTTGTCCTCGCCCATCACATGCCCTCGGGATTCGATACACTGTATACAGTATCTAGATTCTTCCACCTGTCAATTGATATGTCCAGACTTGTCGGGATGATTCAAAGAACCGCAGAGGCGGCCACCGGCCCCGTGTCGGGCACAGATGGCTGGGGGGCTGAGTCGGCGGCGGGTCCGTTGCTACAGCCAAACGCGTTTTAAATGATCATGTTGTTTGGCCTATGGCCTTATTGATTTCACGCTGATGCTGCCGGTTCAACAGGGGCCTGAACGGCCGTGCAGATGAACAACCTCGCGCTGTCACCAATAACCTGACAATCCCGGCGAGGGTTGCTCGTGGCGGTTGACCCCAAAGCGGCAAAGGCCGGTCCAGCCCGCCTCGCGCAGGGTCTGCGGGGCATTGTCGGGTATGGTTCCCGGCGCAAAGATCAGCCCGCGCGCCGCGCCTGTATGGGCCCGCGTCCAGCCCAGGGCACCAAGATCGCGGGCAAGCTGCGGGGGGGTTTCTTGCGCGGGACCACGACGAGCCGAGCATCGTGCCGCGCTTTCGGATGCCAGTGCCGCGAAATCCACAAGCCGCCGCGCCCTGTGCCAGCGCAGGACCAGATCGGCGATGTCGGGAAAATCGCGGTCCCGCGCGTCGGTGCGGACCGGCCCGCCGCAAAAGCCGCCCAGAACCTCGTGCGCAGGCAGGGCAGGCATGTGGTCCATCACCCGCCCCCGGCGCGAAGCCCATAACAGCCGCTCGGGCGAGGAGAACATCAGCGGATCCGACGCGCCCTCGGCTGCGATGCAGGCGCGGGCCAGCCGTTCGGGCGGGCCGCGCCACCCGGCCAGCCGCGCAAGCGCCAACAGCGAGACGGTCGAGATCCCGGTACCCAGGCCCGGCGCTCCGACGGGGGACAGATCGACCCGCCCGCGAAGGCGCAGGCCAAGCCGCGCCAGAAAGACCTGCGCCCGCCCGGCGGACAGGCCCGGCGCGCGCAGCACAAAGCCGGACCTGGCAGGGCGATGCAGGGCGCGCACCCCGAAACAGGCGCAGGGCATGGTGATCAGGACGACCGGGCCGCCTGCGCCAAGCCGCCCTTGCAGCCATTCGCCGAAATGGCCGGGAATGTGGCAGCCCTTCACCCGGCCTCCACGCGCCGCAACAGATAGATATCCATGATCCAGCCATGCCCGGCCCGCGCGGCAGCACGCGCCGAAACGATTTCCTCTGCGATACCGGGCAGCGGTCCGGCGCGCAGGATCTGTTCGGGCATGCCGACATAGGCCCCCCACCAGATATGCAGGTTTGGGTTTTCCAGCGTGGTAAAGGCGCAGTCGCCGTCCAGCATCACGACGACGCTGTCGGCATCGGCCGACCAGCCATGGTCGCGCAGGCGGCGGCCCGTGGTGATCGTGACCGGCGCGCCGATCCGGTTCAGCGGGATGGCATGCGCCGCGCACAGCGCCTGAATGGCGGTGATGCCGGGAATGACCCGTGTGGTCACAGGCAGGGCGCACGCCAGCCGTCCGGCGATACGCAGGGTCGAATCGTAAAGCGACGGATCCCCCCAGACCAGCAGCGCCACCCGGCCATGGCCGTTCAGCAAAGCGATCCGGTTCAGCCAGGCCCGCGCGATGGCATCGTGCCAGTCATCGACGCCCTGACGATAGGACGGGTTCGCCGTGTCGCGGACGGGCAGCGAAAATTCCTCGACCCGCGTGGCCGGATTGCGCAGATGGCTGGCGCAAATTGCGCGGCGGAGACCCGCAAGGTCGGATTTCTCGGCCCCCTTCAAGGGGATCAGGATCAGATCGGCCTCGTTCATCGCCGCCACCGCCTGAAGGGTCAGGTGATCGGGATTTCCGGTGCCGATGCCGATCAGGGTCAGATCGATCATGCGGGCGTCTCATTCGTGGCGCGGGCGCTGCGCCCGCGCCGCCAGTTTCACGCGAAAAGGCGCGGCGTGACAAGGCCGCTGCCGCGCAATCCGCGCAGCGATTTCGCCCCCGCCAGAACCGCCAGATCGACCAGCGGCTCGATCACGATGACCAGCATATAGGCCGCGCCAAAGGTCACGACGCCGCCGATCCCGGCAAGGCCCTGACCGTAGATCGCCCAAAAGGCCACCCAGGCCACGATGCCGCCTTGATAGGCGGTAGACAGCGCCAGCGCCTGACGGTAACGCAGATCGACATAGGCAGTGCCCGGCGCGATGATCCGGTGCGCGACGGCCTGCACCGCAAACAGCGGCACCAGCAGCGTGGTCAGGTTCATGCCGTATTGCGGCAGATCAGAGGGGGCGAAGAACAGCCCCTGAAGCAACAGCCCCATGGCCAGCCCGATGGCTGCGGGGGCCGCCCCGAACAGCAGGAACAGGGTCGAGCCAAGGATCAGATGCACCTCGGACACACCGACCGGCGCATGCGGCAGGATCTGGAAAAAGGTGAAAACGGCGGCAGTGGTCAGCGCGCTGCGCCCGGCCAGCGAGGCCAGACCGTTCGCACGCAGCGCCTGCCGCGCCTGCATCAGCGCGGCAGCACCAACGCCTGCTGCGGTGACATAGCTCAAGGCGATCTTGGCGCCGGTGACGATTCCGGGTTCGATATGCATGTATCCCTCCTGTGCCGTCACACCCGACGGCGGAAAGTTTCGTTGCGCAGGGCCGGTCTCCTGGCTCGCGGGTCTTTGCCTTTCCTGGCCTTCCCACCCGTCGCCGGGCAGTGGCATGTCAGGGGCGGCTTGCCGCATACAGTCGCGGGGGCGGCCGGGTTTTGGGTGCCCTGATTGGGTCCACCCGCCCCCGTTCCCGTTTCAGTCCCGACGCTTTGCGTCTTGTGGGTCACCTTGCCCGACCTTTGTCGCAGCGCCACACAGCGCGGTCAAGGCCAACCAGCCGACGCCTGGGGTGCTTCAGGGAACTGCGGGGACGACGACTGTCCATCTGCTTCCTTACCCCCGGCACAGGAGGATACGAAAGTAACCAGAGCCATTCTTTAAGTGACCCCGCTCAGCCCGGCAGCGTGATCGCCGTGGCTCGCCCCCGGAAACAGCGTTTCGCCTGTCGCCGGAAAAAACGCTTCAGCGCGGCGGCCATGGTCAGCACGGAAAGCAGCAGGGAACCTGATGACGCCAGGGGCACCAGCGCGGGTGCCAGAACGGACGGAGGATGGGCTGCTTCGAAAAAGACCGTGACCTGATTGAAATTCCAGATCCGGTCCGTAGCCGTGAACAGCGCCGTGACGCGGAACCTGTCAGGAAACGCACCAACGTGATGCTCTGCCGTTTTCTCGCGGACATGATTCCCGTTCAGAAAGTCCGCACCAGCGGGATCAGGGGCCCCGGAACTGGCAAGGAACTGTGCATCGGGAAAAGTGACAGTGTTGGGCCCGGTATCCGCCTGGTGGGGAGAAGCCATATGTGTGTAAACCACTTTCCGCAGCAAAAGTGCATCACCGCTGACCGGGTTGGCATGGTGTTCGATCGTTCCCTTAACGCCCCAATTCGTGCCTTGCAGATCAAAGGCATAATCCCAGACGCAGAAACCCGCCGGACATCTTAGTCCCTTAATCGCGGGATAATGCAGACCCAGAACCATCTTCGATACTGTCGGTTCGTCCGTCACGATCTGCTTTCCCGGTGCCATGATGGCAATTGAATGGACCGGATCGCCGACAAGCGGAAGCGTCGCCGAATAGGCTCCGCCGGTCCAAATCCAGAAAAATGTGAAAAAAATCATTATTTTCATGTCGTTCCTCCCTTTCAAGAATAAAATCTGAATGTATAGGGAAAAATGAAATTATGACGGATTTTATGTTATAATATTATCGCCGGTTTATCAATGGCTTCTTCCCTGTACATCCAAAATAGATTAAATCAATTTTATTGTCTGGCCATAATCTTTTGATTTGACGCCGATACCGGCACAGGGCCAGCGGATGACTGCGGGGGTCCGGGGGGCAATGCCCCCGGCCATCGCGGGACGCAAATCATCTGGCGGTGGTGTCACAAAAGGGCTTTGCCGGGGTGCCCGGTGTCGTGGGCATCGGAACCCGACAGCTTTCGGACCCTGGTCAGTGCCGGATCAGCCCGGACCGGCATCATTGGCGACAAGCAGGGGCGATCAGGTGGAAAAAAGTGCCGCTTGCGCACCCGCCGCCCGGCATGTCGCGATGCGACCCGGTTTCGGAAAGTTCTGCCCCGGTCGCGTCCTTCACACAGGCCAGCGGCGCGTCGGGTTGGGACAGGATCGTGGCATAGTGGAACTCGTGCCCCCTCAGCCGCACCCCCGCAGCCAGCCCGCAGGCAGCTATCCGCATCTCGGCCAGCCGATAGCCCAGATGCATCCGCCGCCGGGCAAAGCTGGTCTCAAGCCCCAGCAGCCCGGCCATCCTGTGCCGCTTGCCATCGGCAGCGACCAGCCCCGCGCCAAGCGCCATATAGCCGCCGCATTCGCCATGCACGGGCCGGGTCGCGGCAAAGGCGCGCAGACCGGCGCGAAACCGGCCTGCCCCGGCCAGCCGCCCGGCATGCAGTTCCGGATAGCCTCCGGGCAGCCAGCAGCAATCGGCGCTGGCATCCGGCACCTGATCGGCCAGTGGCGAAAAGGGCAGGATCGTTGCCCCCGCAGCCCGCCACCCTTGCACAAGATGTGGATAAACAAAGGAAAACGCATCGTCGCGGGCCAGTGCGATGCGCATGCCGGGCGGGGGGGCCGGGGCGGGGGTGGCAGAGGGCGGCATGCGCGCCGCCCCTGCCGCAGCCACCATCGCATCAAGATCGCAATGCTGCGCCACGATGCGCCCTGCTTCGGCCAGCAGCGTCTCCAGCCGACCATGTTCCTGCGCCTGCACGAGGCCCAGATGCCGCTCGGGCAGTTCGATCCCGGCGGCGCGAGGCAGGCAGCCCAGAACCGGAATCCCGGCCTCGGCAAAGCCGGCGCGGCACAGCGCCTCGTGCCGGGGCGAGGCGACCCGGTTCAGTACCACGCCCGCCAGCCGCACGCCGGGCCGGAACGCCGCCAGCCCCGCCGCGACCGCCGCCGCCGTCTGCGCCTGACCCGAGGCATCAAGGACCAGCAGCACCGGCCAGCCCGTCAGCGCGGCAATGTCGGCGCTGGCCCCTGTTCCGGTCTCGCCCGGCTGCGC
>NZ_JBKEBL010000166.1:0-3389 GCF_047973135.1 Paracoccus sp. (in: a-proteobacteria) | reverse complement strand
GCAGGCCCCTATCGGCGAATTTCTGTTCGAGGAACTGCGCCGCCGGGGCATTGCCCCGAAACGCTATCTGTCCGCCTTCACCTTGCCCTTTGGCGTCAGCCTTGCCCGGCACACACATCTCTGCACCGTCACCGACCGCTTTTCCGCGAATTTCCTGGCTGGCGACGACATGCTGATCAAACCCCTGACCGAACCGCTGGTTCTGGATCTGGTAACGATCGAGCCCGCCGCCGCTGGCCAGCGCGGCAGCATCGAGGCGTTCAAGGCCGCGCTGCGTCAGGCATTGCGGCTGTACTGAAGGCGGGCCAAAGGGGGGGGGGCGGGCCGGGCAAAGCCCGGCCCGGACGCTGCCGCCCGGCCGGATGCGCGCTTCGCGCGCGGTCTGCCTGCGGGTGGCGGGACCGGGGCGCGATATAGCTGACGGAAGCCAATTTGATCATCAAATTGGCGCAGCATCAGCGTAAAACCAAAGGATTATAGCCTGACAGCACAATCCAAAGAAAGTCGCAGCCTATAGCAGGTCAACAGCCTGCCGCCGCGCGAAAAGCAGGGGGTCCGGGGGGTGCAACCCCCCCCCGGCTATCGCGGGACGCAATGCCGAACCCGCCGTCAGGCGGTTTCGGCCAGAACCCCGCGCAGCGTGTCGGCGATGAACGCGATCTGCGACTGGTCGATGATCAGCGGCGGCGACAGGGCGATAATGTCACCGGTCACGCGGATCATCAGCCCTTTTGCCCATGCGCGTTTCATCACCTCATAGGCTCGCGCGCCCGCCGCGCCATCGCGGCTGGCCAGTTCGATCCCCGCGACAAGGCCGATGGTGCGGATGTCGGTCACATGGGCTGCGTCCTTGAGCCCGTGGAAGGCATCGCCCCAGATGGTTTCCAGCGCCGAGGCGTTCTCGTACATGCCATCTTCGGCATAGGCGCGCTGCGTGGCCATTGCCGCTGCCACCGCGACAGGATGGGCTGAATAGGTATAGCCGTGGAACAGCTCGATCGGGGTTTCGGAATTATTCACGATGGAATCGTAAATCCCCTGCGCCGCCGCGACCCCGCCCATCGGGATGGTGCCGCCGGTCACGCCCTTGGCGAAGGTCATCAGGTCGGGCGTCACGCCGAAATATTCCGCCGCCGTCGCGCGACCAAGGCGGCCAAAGCCGGTTATTACCTCGTCAAAGATCAGCAGGATGTCGTGGCGCGTCGCGATCTCGCGCAGGCGTTGCAGATAGCCCTCGGGTGGCGGCAGCACCCCTGTCGAGCCTGCCACCGGCTCGACGATCACCGCCGCGATGGTCTCGGCGCCGTGCAGCCCGACCAGCCGTTCCAGATCCTCGGCCAGTTCCACGCCATGCGACACCGCGCCACGGGTAAAGCGGTTGCGGGCCGGGTCATGGGTGTGGCGCATGTGATCCACGCCCGGCAACAGCGTGTTGAACTGTTTGCGGTTGTTCACGATCCCGCCGACCGAGATGCCGCCGAACCCCACCCCGTGATAGCCGCGCTCGCGCCCGATGAACCGGGTCTTGCCCGCCTTGCCGCGCGACTTGTGCCAGGCCAGCGCGATCTTCAGCGCCGTGTCCACCGCCTCGGATCCCGAATTGGCGAAGAAGATCCGGTTCAACGGGTCCGGGAACTGATCGGCCAGTTGCGCCGACAGGCGGAACGCCTCGGGATGGCCGAAATTGAACATCGGCGCGAAATCCAGCGTCTTGATGGTCCGGCTGACCGCCTCGACGATCAGCGGGTGGCTGTGGCCGGCATTGGCACACCACAGACCCGCCGCGCCATCCATGATCTGTCGCCCGTCCGCAGATGTGTAGAACATTCCCTCGGCGGCGACGACCATGCGCGGATCGGCCTTGAAATCGCGGTTCGCCGTGAATGGCATCCAATAGTTTTCAAGCGTGTTGGGATTCATCGAATCCTCCATGTCCTTGCCATTGCAGCAGCTTGTCCCGCCTTGCGCCGGATTTGAAGGGGAAAAGCAAATGTCTCATCCGGTGTTTGAGAACCGTTTACCCGGTACCTGCTACGCCCGTCCCGCGTCCGCGGAAATTGCGAGCAGGACCGGGCGCGGATAACGACAACAGCAGGAATTTTCGCCATGACCCGGATCAAGATCGCCCTTCCGTCCCTTTTGGCGGGCGTCAGCCTTCTGTGGCTGATCGCCAGCCTTCCCTTCCCCGAGGCCCCCGGCTTCATCCAGATCAGGAACCTGCTGGTAGAATATTCCGGCACGCTGTCCATGGCAGCGATGAGCGTGGCAATGATCCTTGCGATGCGTATGCCATGGCTGAACCGCTGGCTGGACGGGCTGGACAAATCCTATCGGCTGCACAAATGGCTGGGGATCACCGCGCTTGTGACCTCGGTCACGCATTGGCTGGCCGCGCAGGGGCCGAAATGGGCGGCCAGCCTTGGCCTGTTGCAGGGCGGGCGGCCGCCGCGCCCGGATGTCGAACTGACCCCGGTACAACAGTTTTTCCTCAGTCAGCGCGGCGCGGCAGAGGCCATTGGCGAATGGGCCTTTTATGGGGCAGTTCTGCTGATCGCCCTGGCGCTGACCCATCGCTTTGCCTATAAGTACTTTGTCTCGACGCACAAGCTGATCGCCGTTGCCTATCTTGCGCTGGTTTGGCACGCCTTCATCCTGATGGACCGTGCGGCGTGGTTTCAGCCGGTGGGAATCGTGACCGCCCTGCTGATGACGGGCGGGGTGATATCGGCGGTGCTGACCCTGCTGGGGCTGATCGGGCGCAAGCGGCAGGCGGGCGCGACGATCCGCGACATCCGCCACTTTCCCGGCATGCGCACAACCCGGATCGAGGTCATGATGGACGAGGGCTGGAAGGGCCACGAGGCGGGCCAGTTCGCCTTTGTCACCTTCGACCCGCGCGAGGGCAAGCATCCCTTCACCATGAGCTCGGCCTGGGATCCGCAGACGCGGCGGCTGAGTTTCGTGACCAAGGCGCTTGGGGATTACACGGATGACCTGCCAGAGGGCCTGAAGATCGGTGGTCGCGCCACGGTCGAGGGGCCCTATGGCCGCTTCACCTTCGATGACGGAAAGGACCGCCAGATCTGGATCGGTGGCGGCATCGGCATCACGCCCTTCATCGCCCGGATGGAGTATCTGACCGCGACTCCGGATGGCAAGCAAATCGACCTGATCCACACCACCCCCCATATCGAACCCGAGGTGCTGGAGCTGCTGACCGAGGATGCACGGGCGGCGGGGATCAAACTGCATGTGCTGGTCGATGGCGATGACGGGCTGCTGACTGCCGAACGGCTGCGCAGGATGCTGCCCGATTGGAAATCGGCAAGCGTCTGGTTCTGCGGCCCGGCCCGCTTTGGCCAGACCATCCGTCGCGATCTGGCCGCCCG
>NZ_JBKEBL010000310.1:0-7178 GCF_047973135.1 Paracoccus sp. (in: a-proteobacteria) | reverse complement strand
CTATGAGCCCGCCAACCCCGGTTCGGTTTTTTATTTCGAGCTTCTGCGCGAGGATGCGGGTCAGGATGCGGTCGCACGGATGCGGACCGCAGTGGGGCAGTGACGGCAAAAGGGGCAAACCTTCGTGACAGAGCCCAGGATGCCCGTTACCTATCACGACTTTGGCAGATTTTATCCTGAGCTTTCTGCGATGAGCTTTTCACAATGAGGGCATTGTCGTTGTGGCGGTCGTGTAAAGGTGCCCAGAATGGCCTGTCTGACGGTCGGGGCGGTCGATTGCAGAGGTGGCCAGGAATTTCCACCAGTTCCGGGACATGACCGGTGCCCTTGCGGCGGAACTGCCGGTGTTTGGTGTGGCGCAATTCGTTCTGTTTCGTCTGCGGGTGCTTGATCCGTACGGGAACCGCGCCGCGTTCCTTCTTGCCACTGCCGCGCGGGTGGTGGTCAGCCTTCCAGCGTCCTCCACAGCACCCGGCCTGCGTCATCCGCTGCGAACAGCCGGGTCGGGTCTGCCGTGGTCGCCAGAACGGTCACGGCGCTGCCCCCGCCGGTTCTGACCGGCACGGGCGGGGTGGTCCCGGACAGGTCAGCGCGCTGGATGCTGCCATCGGCAAAGCCTGCCAGGATCCCCTGCTGCCCCGGCAAGGCGCAAACCGCAGTCACCAGCGCCTGCCCGTCCAGTCCGCACAACGTCAGCGGGCCACGCCCCATTGGCCCGTTCGCGCCGTCAAAGGGCCACAGGATCGCCTGCCCTGCGCCGGTGGTCGCCAGCCACGGCAAATCCCCTGCCCAGGCCAGCCCGGCCACCTTGGCCGGATAGCCCGACATGCGCAGATCCGCCTTGTCGCGCAGCCGCCAGCCATGAAGCGCGTTTTCCTGCATCGAGGTGACGATGAACCGGTGGTCCGGCGACCAGACCACCCGTCCGTGACTGCCCGCCCATATCAGGCGCGTCCCCTTCCAGCGATTCTTGACCCTGGACCAGACCGTGACGCCTCCGTAATGCGCGACGGCCAGCCGCCTGCCCCTGCGGTCAAAGGCCAGCCCGCCGATGGACGAGGGATGCGCCAGCTCGTGCCGATGCCCGGCGGGTTGTTCGTGCAGATGAACGATGCGCCCGACCGAGCAGGCCACCACGCCCGATTCCCCCGCCGCGACGTGATCGACCCATTTGCGCGGAAAGCGGGCGATCTCTTCGGGCTGTCCGTCGCGGATCCGCGCGAACAGGCCGTCGTCGCCACCGGTCAGGATCATGTCCTCGGGGCCGCGGGCCATGGACAGGATCGCGCCGTCATGGACCCGGATCGCCCGAGGCGCGGCGTCGGGGCGGAACAGCCGCAAATGGCCATCGCCCCAGGCCGAAATCACCGTATCGGCCACGGCGGTCGCGGCCACCGGGACCGCGCCCGTGTCATGATCGAAGGCCTGACCCTGCTGCCCCTGCCGGGCCGCCATCACGTCGCCCTGCACGCCTCGAACCCTTCCTTCAGCGACATGCTGTCCAGATCGCGGCCGATGAACACGAGTTTCGAGACGCGCGGCTGCCCGGCGGGCCAGTTGCCCAGATAATTGCCATCCATCAGCATATGGACGCCCTGAATGACAAAGCGCTGGTCGTCATCCCTGAAGGACAGGATCCCCTTCGAGCGCAGGATGTCCTGCCCCCGCTCGCGCAGCAGCCTGCCGAACCACAGGTTGAACAGGTCCGGGTCCAGCGGCGCGTCAAGATGCAGCGACACCGAGGTCACGTCATCCTCGTGTTCGTGATCGTGATCGCCGGTCAGGAAATCCGGCTCGATTTCCAGAACGCGGTCCAGGCTGAAGGCATCCAGCCCCAGCACCGTATCCAGCGGCACGCCGCATTTTTCCGAATGCACGATCTTTGCATAGGGGTTGATCGCGCGGATGCGGGTCTCGACGGCTTTCAGACCGGCCCCGTCCACCAGATCGACCTTGTTCAGCAGGATCACATCGGCAAAGGCAATCTGTTCGGCGGTCTCATGCGCCTCGTCAAGATGGGTGGTCAGGTTGACGGCATCCACCACCGTTATGATGGCATCAAGCCGGGTTTTCCCGGCCACCTCCTGATCGACATAAAATGTCTGGGCCACGGGAGCGGGATCGGCCATGCCGGTCGTCTCGATCAGGATCCCGTCGAAATCGCGCCGCTTCATCAGCCCCGACAGGATGCGGATCAGATCGCCGCGCACCGTGCAGCAGATGCAGCCGTTGTTCATTTCAAAGATTTCCTCGTCGGCATCGACGACCAGTTCGTTGTCGATGCCGGTTTCGCCGAACTCATTGACGATGACGGCGTATTTCCGGCCGTGTTCCTCGGTCAGGATGCGGTTCAGCAGCGTCGTCTTGCCGGCCCCCAGAAAGCCGGTCAGGACGGTGACGGGGATTTGATCGTTCATGGTTCCTCCTTGACGGTCTGTGCCTGGCGGCGAACGGTCGTTCCCTTTTCGTATAATTGAGATGCTATAACATTACAATAATTGGCCCTGCCCCGCCTGATCCTGCCCCGCCGGTTCCTGCCGGTACAGACTGCATGTCAGTTTCAGGGCACGCGCGGCGCGGGCGGCGCATTCCGTGCCGGTCAGGGGCGGCAGGCGTCCCAGAGCCTGACGCATGGGGATTTCGCCCAGGGCCAGGCTGACATAGGTCTCGGCTGCTTCGGCGGGGTCGGTTGCAGGCCGGAATGTGCCCGCCGCCACCAACCGCCCCATGATTGCCATGATCAGCCCAAGCATCTGTTGCCGCGCGCCCCGGTCGATTGCCTCGCCCAGCAACCCGGTCTCGCCCGCGTCGGCGATGGCGGCGCGATTGACGATGATCGCCTTGTCGCCGGTGGTGAAGGTCAGAAACAGCGGGCCGATGGCGGCAAGCGCCTCCAACGGATCACCGCTGCCAGCCAAAGCGTCGCGCAGCAACTCTGTCACCTCGCGCGCATTGCCCTCAATCAGGTTCTGAAACAGCGTCTGCTTGTTGCCATACCATGCGTAAAGCGTCTGATTCGATGCCGAGGCCCGTTTGGCGATTTGCAGCATGCTGGTGCTGCGATAGCCCTTTTCGGCCAGCAATTCAAAGGCTGCAACCTCGATTTGCCGCCGCCGTTCATCCTGTTTGTCCGTTTTCATGTCGCGTCATTCGCCCTTGCCTTGACAGAAACTGTACACGCATATACGAAAAGATCAATGGCGGTACATTTGTGTACGGAAATTGCAGGAGCAAAAAATGAAGTTTTTCAGATTTCTCGCCATCGTGGCAGTTACCCTGATCGTCGCGGGCGCGGCTTTCATCGGCTGGTCGTCTTTTCGGACCGAGGCCGATATTGACGGCTTTGCCGCCCGCGTGACGGAAATCGGGCTGGCCCACCCCGCGGCCACCCCCGACCCGACGCGCATGGCGGAACTGCCCGAGCCGGTGCGGCGCTATTTCGATTTCGTCTTTACCGGCCCGGTACCACCCCATACCGTCATGCACCTTGAGGCCGAGGGGCAGTTCCGCCGGCCGCTGACCGAAACCTTCAACCCGACCACCGCCGAACAGACCATCGCCGTCGCTGAACCCGCCCTGATGTTCGCCGCCACGACCCCGGTGCTGCCCGGCATCTGGGCGCGGGCCTATGATTTCTTCGCGAATGGCCAGATGGAGATGAAGGCAAAGGTCATGTCCACGCTGACCGTGGTGGACGAACGCGAAACACCCGAGCTGAACCGAATCTCGCTGCGCCGCTGGCTGCTGGAAAGCGCGCTTTATCCCCAGGGCCTGCTGCCCGGCGGACCGGTCACATGGGAGGCAATCGACAACGATACTGCCCGCGCCACGGTCAGCGCCGACGGTCTGTCCGCCAGCCTGATCGCCCGGTTCGACGCCGAGGGACGCATGACCGAAATGTTCGCCGAAGAGGACGGAGATCTGACCACGCCCTATCACGGCTCGGGCGAGCATGTCGCGCGCGGCGATTACCGCCCGGTCGGAACCCAGATGATCCCGCATGACTTTGCCATCTCACGCAAGTCGGGTGAACGGCTTTTGCCCTTCTGGCAGGGCCGCATCACCGTGATCGGGTTTCAGGACAACTGACCTGGCCTGCGCTGCGCGGAATGCCCCTCAGATGCAGGGGGGCACGGCAGCGCGCATACCCGACCGGTACTCTGCCGCGCCTTACCGGAATTGCCTGTCCGACGGCACCGCCGGAGATTTGCGTCCCGCGATGGCCGGGGGGGGCTATGCGCCCCCCGGACCCCCGGCATAAGCCTGCGGCGAGCGGGGTGTTCGTTGGCGGGTGTGCTGCCAGGCCGTCAGGGCCTTGGTGGTTGTGCTGCGGATTCTGGCCTGCCGGGTGCGCGGTTTGCCATCCACGGGCTGACTGCGCGCCGAAGGCGCGCGCCTCAGGCAACATGGCGGCCAGCGCGCGGGTGGCGGCGCGGCCATGGCCTTGCCGCCATGGCACCACGGAATAGCCGATATGGCCCAGGCAGGTCGGCGGCAGGGCGTCGGTGCCGGGTTGCCAGCGCAGCGAAATCTGACCGGCGAAGCCCTGATGCCATATCCAGCGGGTGCGATTGGGCAGGCGCGGAACCGTACTGCCATCGGGCAAGGTGATGGTCCGCCCCTTGGGATCTTCTGTATTCAGATTATTCAGATATTCTGCCGGATCGCGCGCGATCAGGGCAAGCAGTTCATGGCGCGCCCCAGGGCGCAGGTTGTCGGGCGACCAGCCACGCGAAAGCGCCTCGCGACAGGCGGGCAGATTGGCGGCATCGGGGGTGATCAGGCGGAAATCCTCCATCGCTGCCCCCTAGCCCTGCAGCGGAGGCCGCTTGCCGGGCCAGTCCGTTGCATGATGCCAAGCCTGCCCCAGCCGCAGGATCGCGGCGTCGCTGCCGCTGGGGCCGGCAAGCTGCATGCCCATCGGCAGGCCGTTTGCGCCAAAGCCCACCGGGACGGACAGGCAGGGCAGACCAGCCAGGCTGACCGGGACCACGATCTCCATCCAGCGGTGATAGGTGTCGGCAGGCCGCCCGGCGACGGTGCCGGGCCAGCGCCATTCGACCGGAAAGGGCCAGAATTGCGCAACCGGCAGGGCGATGACATCGACCTGTTCGAACAGCCGGGCGGCGCGGCGGTACCATTCGCTGCGGGTCTCGCTGGCCTCATAGACCTGTGCGGCGGTCAGGTTCAGGCCCTGCTCGATCTCCCACACGGCTTCGGGTTTCAGAAGCGCCCGGCGGGCGGGATCGTCATACATGGCGCGCTTGCCCCCGGCATTCAGAAAGGCGCGCAGGGTCATCCAGCTTTGCCACAGCCTTTCGGCGGGGAACGGCGCGGGCAGGGGGACCACCTTGCAGCCAAGATCCGCGAATTGCGACAGCGCGGCCTCGCAAATCGGCAGGATGCCGTCCTCGCACGGGTAGGCCCCGCCCCAGTCGCTCAGCCAGCCGATGCGGGTGCCCGCGACAGGGCCGGTGAGGGCCGCCGCGAAATCCTGCGTCTCGCGACCGAAAGGCAGGGCGGGGTGGGGGCCGGCCAGTACTGTCAGCAGATGCGCCAGATCCTCGGGGCAGCGGGCCATCGGACCCAGCGTGGCCATGGTCGCCATGAAGCTGTCGCCGACCGGATCGCCCGGCACCAGGCCCCAGCTTGGGCGGAAGCCATAGACATTGCAGAACCCGGCGGGGTTGCGCAAGCTGCCCATCATGTCCGAGCCATCCGCCACCGGTACCATCCGCGCCGCCAGCGCCGCCGCCGCCCCGCCCGATGATCCTCCGGCGCTGCGCGTCAGGTCATAGGGGTTGCGGGTTGCGCCGAACAGCTCGTTGAAGCTGTGCGAGCCGAGGCCCCATTCCGGCGTGTTGGTCTTGCCGATAAAGATCGCCCCCGCCGCGCGCATCCGGGCCACGACGACATCGTCGGTGGCTGGCACATGGTCACGGAAGATAGGCGAGCCCCAGGTCGTCCGCAGTCCCCTGACCGCCGCCAGATCCTTGACCGCGATGGGCAACCCGTGCAGCCAGCCCTTGCGCGGGCCGTCATCGGCGGCGCGCGCAAGGGCCAGCAGTTCATCGCGCGGGCGCAGGCTGACGATGGCGTTGATCTGCGGGTTCAGCGCCTCGATCCGGTCCAGATGCGCGGCCATGACGGCCTGGGCGCTGAGGGTTTTCCCGGCGATGGCCCGCGAAAGGCCGCTGGCCGTCATCTGCGTTGGATCGTCCATGATGTCCCCTTCCCTGTCCGCCTTCAGACTGCCCAGGACAGGCACCTTGTCCAGCCCATTTATCCCGCCCAGGCGATATATCATGCAGCGGCGGTTTTCGATTCGTCCCGCCACGACCAGAGCCGGGCGGGCTTTTTGCGCGATCCGCCGGGTGCCGAAGGTGCCACGCTTGCGCTGCAACGAGGCACCGCATCGTTCGGGTGCGTCACCGCAGGCCTGTTGTGCTGGCAGTGCTGTTCTGTGAGGTCATCGCTGCTGTTTTGCGTCCCGCGATGGCCGGGGGGATTGCATCCCCCGGACCCCCGGCCATCTTCCCTCCGGGCCGCATGGCTGCTGCGGTTCCGGTTTGCCGGGCAAGCACGCGCGAAGCGCGCCTTCGGCCGGCCCGCACCCCCTCTCCGCATAAGCAAGGTCTGCCCGATCTGGTGCCTGCCCGAATGACGCACCCCCGACAGCCGGACCGGAAGGCCGGCGGGCGTCCGGACAGCGGCGCGACGGCTGCGCGCGTTGCTTTGACTGTGCGCGCAACGATTGGCCGGGGTGGTACAGGGAAAGGCCAGCAGATGCGGGGTTTTGGGCGGCACAGAGTGCGCACCGGGGCGGCACAGCAAGCGCACAGGCTGTACACCGCTGCCGAGCGTTGCTGGGAACGTTTGCGGAACTTTACCGCTGCTGATGTGCGTCCCGCGGTGGCCGGGGGGAGTGCATCCCCCGGACCCCCGGCCAAAGCCTGCGGCACCGGGTCATCAGCGGCAGGCCCGGCCCGACAGCGGATCACACGCTCTGACCGACCGGCAAGGGCTGTTTCGCCTCAACGCCAACCACCCACAGACCCCAGCGCGCGCCGAAGGCGCGCCCTAAGCCGGGCGGCAGCGGGCGGGTCGGGCTTTGCCCGGCGCGCATCCCCCTCTCCGCCCAAGCTGCGTTTGCCTGTCTGGTGCTACACTGTTGCAGG
>NZ_JBKEBL010000204.1:0-3397 GCF_047973135.1 Paracoccus sp. (in: a-proteobacteria) | reverse complement strand
TTTGCCGTCTTCCTCAAGGATCAGCCCCATCGCGACGCCGGCAACCGGCGCCTTCAGCGGCACGCCCGCATCCATCATCGACAGCGAGCCGCCACAGACCGAGGCCATCGAGGACGAGCCGTTCGAGTCGGTGATCTCGCTGACCACGCGGATGGTATAGGGGAAGTCCGTCGCCGCCGGCAGCACCGCCTGCAATGCCCGCCAGGCCAGCTTGCCATGGCCGATCTCGCGACGGCCGGGCGAACCCACGCGGCCAACCTCGCCGACCGAATAGGGCGGGAAGTTGTAGTGCAGCAGGAAATTGCTGCGGAAATTGCCGTGCAGCGCGTCGATGATCTGCTCGTCATCGCCGGTTCCCAGCGTGGTCACCACCAGTGCCTGCGTCTCGCCGCGCGTGAACAGGGCCGAACCATGGGTGCGCGGCAGGATGCCGACCTCGCTGTCGATGGCACGCACCGTGCGGGTGTCACGGCCGTCGATGCGGGCGCCGCCGGCGATCACGTCGCCGCGCAGGATGCCCGATTCCAGCTTCTTCAGCGCCGAGCCCAGATTGGCATCGGCCAGATCTTCCTCGCCGAGGCCTTCCTTGACCTTGGCCTTCGCGGCGGCCACGGCATCGACGCGCTCGCCCTTGTCCTTGATCGCATAGGCGGCGCGCATGTCGGCCTCGCCCAGTGCCTTCACCCGGCCGTAAAGCACGCTGTAATCCGGCGACTGGAAGTCGAAGGGCTCTTTCGCTGCCTGTTCGGCGAAGTCGATGATCAGGTCGATCACCGGCTGCATCTGCTCGTGCCCGAATTTCACCGCGCCCAGCATTTCCGCCTCGGACAGTTCATAGGCTTCCGATTCGACCATCATCACAGCGTCCTTGGTGCCGGCGACGACCAGATCCAGACGCTGTTCGGGATTGCCCCGCAAACCCTGCATGTCCTCGACATCCGGGTTCAGCACATAATCGCCATCGACGAAGCCCACGCGCGCAGCGCCGATCGGCCCCATGAAGGGCACGCCGCTGATCGTCAGCGCCGCCGAGGCCGCGATCATCGCCACGATGTCGGGATCATTGACCAGATCATGCGACAGCACCGTGCACATGACCAGCACTTCATGCTTGAAGCCGGGAACGAACAGCGGGCGGCAGGGGCGGTCGATCAGGCGCGCGGTCAGCGTTTCCTTTTCGGTCGGACGCGCCTCGCGCTTGAAAAAGCCGCCGGGCACCTTGCCCGCAGCATAGTATTTTTCCTGATAGTGGACCGTCAGCGGGAAAAAGTCCTGTCCCGGCTTGGGTTCCTTGGCAAAGGTGACGTTCGCCATGACGCTGGTTTCCCCCAGCGTGGCGATGACGCTGCCATCCGCCTGGCGCGCAACCTTGCCCGTTTCCAGTGTCAGGGTGTCATGGCCCCACTGGATCGATTTCTTCACTTCATCAAACATCTGATTTCCTTTGGGTGCGTATCGGCCCCCTGGCCGCGACCCTGTGTCCTGTGGCGGCCCCATTGCCGCCGCCCCCTATCCTTCGCGTAGCCCCGGAGGCGCGGGCGTCACGTCGCAGATTGGACGCCTCTACAGGAAAATCCGTGGGTTGGGAAGTGGTCCGCTGTGCCCCGCCCGTGCCACGGTCAAGCGGGAACCCGCAAGCGCACCCTGCCCCGGACCTTCGGTACGCGCCCGGCCCGCCGATGTAGCCCGATGGGTTCACGAATTAACTGTTTCGATGCTTGGCCTGTCACGAAATCGTTGCTAGGCTGGTCCGGTAATTGATCCCTCAGGCGAGCTTTCCAGACCAGACGACCGCATGACCAGCCCCGTCCCGTTCAGCAGCCTTATCGCACGGTTCTGATGCGACACACATTACCGCATCCCCCACAGTTCTACGTGACTGCGCCCCAACCCTGCCCTTATCTGCACGGGCGCGCCGAGCGGAAACTGTTTACCGCGCTGCAAGGCGAAAATGCGACCGACCTGAACAACGCCCTGTCGCGGCAGGGGTTCAGGCGGTCCCAGAATGTCCTTTACAGGCCCAGCTGCGAAAGTTGCGTCGCCTGCATGTCGGCGCGCATCCGCGTCGCGGATTTCGCGCCCTCGCGCACGCAACGGCGGCTGTTGCGGCGCAATGCGGGGCTGCGGCGCATGGCCACCAGTGCCTGGGCAACCGAGGAACAATACGACCTGTTCCGCAGCTATCTGGACCGCCGCCATGCCGATGGCGGGATGGCGGATATGGATATCTTCGAATTCGCCGCAATGATCGAGGAAACGCCGGTCAAGACGCGCGTGATCGAATATCGTTGCGATGGTGCCGCGCCGCAGGCATTGCGGCATGGCGACGACCATCTGGCGGCTGTCTGCCTGACCGATGTGCTGGATGACGGCCTCAGCCTCGTCTACAGCTTTTACGACCCGGCGCTGCAATCGGCCAGCCTTGGCACCTATATCATCCTCGACCATGTCGAGATCGCCCGCGCCGCCGGTCTGCCCTATGTCTATCTGGGATATTGGGTACCCAGCAGCCGCAAGATGGATTACAAGGCACGGTTTTCCGCGCTGGAAATCTATAAGGGCGGGGTCTGGCAGGATATTGGCGACCCCGAGGATCACACCAGCGAGGCGCATCCCCTGTCGGTCGATCCCATCGTCGAACAGGTCGCCCGCATCACCCTGCCGACGCGCGGGCGCTGAACTGGCGAAAGAAAATTACAAATCCCCGCCCTTTCGTGTCATTTTATCCGCCGCGCCCCATTGACGCCTTGGGGCTGCGCCCATAATTTGCGGCAGCGCGGCGAAGGCCCCTGCCCCCGCGCGATACATTGTCTGATGGAGTGAAAAGATGTCCCGAACCATGACGGGTGCGAGAATGGTTGTCGAAGCGCTGCGCGATCAGGGCGTCGAGACCGTATTCGGCTATCCGGGCGGCGCGGTACTACCCATCTATGACGAGATTTTCCAGCAGAACGACATCACCCATGTGCTTGTCCGCCACGAACAGGGCGCGGTCCACATGGCCGAAGGCTATGCCCGCTCGACCGGCAAGCCGGGCGTCGTGCTGGTGACCTCGGGCCCCGGGGCGACCAATGCGGTGACCGGGCTGACCGATGCGCTGATGGACTCGATCCCGCTGGTGGTCCTGTCGGGTCAGGCGCCGACCTTCATGATCGGCACCGAGTCCATCATGGCCGTGGCGATGCCGGTGACCATGTTGGTCGCGCCGGGGCCGGAGGTGCCGATGCACACGCCGACCTTACCGGTGGCCCGGGCGTAGCCGTCGGCCATGTGCGACGCCCCTTGCTCGTGCCGGCAGAGCACGTGCTTGAAGGGATAGTCGAGCAGCACGTTGTACAGGGGGATGACGGCGCCGCCGGGCATCCCGAAGATCGTGTCTACCCCTTCGCGCAACAGC
>NZ_JBKEBL010000140.1:0-6531 GCF_047973135.1 Paracoccus sp. (in: a-proteobacteria) | reverse complement strand
GCGCTGAATCGGCGGCCGAGGTGAGACAGGCCTTTCTGCTGCAATGGTACGACGACACGCCGCCGCCCCGCGCCATGCTGCTGGCCCATGGGGCCGAAGACCCCGAACTGACCGCCGAGGTTCTGTCCCAGCGTGCCAGCCGCCGGGTCGAGATCGCCGTACCCCAGCGCGGCGAGAAATTCGAGCTTGTGACCAACGCCTTGCGCAATGCCCGCGAAAGCCTGGGTCGCCGCATGTCGGAAAGCGCGGCGCAGGCGCGGCTGCTTGAGGGGATCGCCGAGGCTTTTGACCTGCCCGCCCCACCCCGCCGGATCGAGGTTTACGACAACAGTCACATCATGGGCACGAATGCGGTCGGCGGCATGATCGTCGCGGGGCCGGAAGGGTATGTCAAATACCAGTATCGCAAGTTCCACATCAAGGGGACCGAGATCACGCCCGGCGACGATTTCGGCATGATGAAAGAGGTTCTGACCCGCCGCTTTCAACGCCTGCTGAAAGAGGATCCCGACCGCCAGACCGAGGCCTGGCCCGACCTGCTGCTGATTGACGGAGGCGCAGGTCAGGTCTCGGCGGTCGAGGGAATCATTGCCGATCTGGGGGTCGGGGACATCCCCATGATCGGCGTCGCCAAGGGCGTGGACCGCGACCACGGCAAAGAGGAATTTCACCGCCCCGGCCAACGGCCATTCGCGCTGCGCATGAACGATCCGGTGCTTTATTTCATCCAGCGTCTGCGCGACGAGGCGCATCGCTGGGCCATCGGCACCCATCGCGCGCGGCGCGCGAAATCGGTGATGGCCAACCCGCTGGATGAAATCGCCGGCATCGGCGCGGCCCGCAAGCGCGCCCTGCTGACCCATTTCGGCAGTGCCAAGGCCGTCAGCCGCGCAGGACTTGCCGATCTGCAGGCGGTCGAGGGGATTTCGGCCGCGATGGCGCAGAAAATCCACGATCATTTCAACGCCAGAGGATAGGCCGCCAAAATAGAAAGCGGCGGCATTCCGCACAGCAATCCTTGCCATGGATTAAAATCGGCACAGCCGCGTTGTCATTCCGGAACCAGACGACAAGCCCGGAAAAGGACGCCGCACCATGCCCATGATCACCCCCTTCGACCGCAGTTCCACCCGACCGCAGCGGCCCGGCGGCGCCCATGGTCCGGCGCGGATTGCGTTGTATTCGCATGACACGCTGGGGTTCGGTCATTGGCGGCGCAACCTGCTGCTGGCGGGGGCACTGCGCCGTCTGGACCCGGCTCCGCAGATTCTGATGATCGCAGGTATGCGCGAGGCGGGGGCCTTTGATCTGCCCGAGGGGGTGGATGTGCTGACCCTGCCCGCCTATGGCAAGGATGCCGGTGGAACCTATCGTGCGCGATCGCTGGAACTGACGCTGCCGGAACTGGCGGGGTTGCGGGCGGCCTCGATCCGGGCGGCGCTGACGGCCTATGACCCCGACCTGCTGATCGTGGACAATGTCCCGCGCGGCGCGCAGGGCGAGATGGATCAGGCCCTTGCCGCGCTGCGGGCAAGGGGCCGGGCGCGGATCGTTCTGGGTCTGCGCGACGTGATCGACACGGCCGAGACGGTACGCGGCCAATGGTTGCGGCAGCGCAATTTCCCGGCATTGCGGCGCTGGTTCGACGAAATCTGGATCTATGGCGATCCGCGTTTCTATGATCTGGTGTCGGAATACGGTTTTGGCGCGGATTTCGCGACCCGTGCCCGCTTCATGGGCTATCTGGACCAACGCGAACGCAGCCTGACCGCCACCCTGCCGCCGCCGCGAAAGCCCTATGTGCTGTGTACTGTCGGCGGCGGGCGCGACGGCGCGTGTCTTTGCCATGCCTTTGCCCAAACGCGTCTGCCCGACGGCCATCGCGGCATCCTGATCGCGGGCAGCCAGATGCCCGCGCCCGACCGTCAGGCGCTGCGCGCCCGCATCGCCGCTCGCGCGGATATGACGATGCATGATTTCCTGCCCGAGCCTTTGCCGCTGATCGCGGGCGCGGCGCGCGTCATCGCGATGGGCGGCTATAACACCGTGACCGAGCTTCTGTCCTTCGCCGCGCCCGCGCTGATCACGCCCCGCACCCATCCGCGCCGTGAACAGTTCCTGCGGGCCGAACGGCTGGCCGCGCTTGATCTGATCGGCATGATCGCACCCGCCGATCTGTCGCCGGCCCGCCTGTCGGACTGGCTCGCCGGGCCACCGCCTCGGGTCGCCCGCGCGCGCGATCTGCTGAACATGTCGGGGCTAGAGGCGATACGCCGCCGGGCCACCGAACTGATCCACCAGAACCCGACCAGAAAGGCCTGCGCATGACCCACGCCTCCGTTTTTCCCGCCCATACCGGTTATGTCGTCAAACGCTATCCTCGGTTCTCGGAGACCTTTATCGTGAACGAGATACTCGCCCATGAGGAACGCGGTCGCCCGATCGACATCTTTGCCCTGCGCGCCGTCGAAGAGACCCATTTTCAGGATCTGATCTCGCGCGTCCGCGCCGCAGTCACCCGCGTGCCCGACCGGTTCCACGGCCCCGACGATCTGTGGCAACTGATGCAGGCCGGACACGGACGCCTGCCCGGCCTGCCCGAGGCAATCGCCGGCTTTCCCGAGGCGCGCGGCAGGGATATGGCGCAGGCGCTGTGCATCGCGCTTGAGGTGCAGGCGCGCGGTATCGCCCATCTGCACGCCCATTTCGGCACCATTGCGGCAACAGTGACACGCATCGCCGCCGCGCTGGCCGGGGTGTCGTGGTCGGTAACGCTGCATGCCAAGGATATTTATTGCCTCTATGACGAGAACCAGAATCTTGATCTCAAGCTGCGCGATGCGACAGCGGCGGTCACGGTCTCGGATTACAACCAAAACTATCTGACCCGAACCTGGCCGGGGGCTTCGGTGATCCGCATCCATAACGGCATCGATCTGGACAGGTTCGGCTGGCAGCCGCCCTGCCCCGATGCCGACGAAATCCTTGCCGTGGGGCGGCTGGTCGAAAAGAAGGGGTTCCACATCCTGATCGAGGCGGTGCGGATCATGGCCTCCAGCGGTCATCGCGCCCGCTGCCGCATCATCGGCGCGGGCGAGGAAGAGGCCGAACTGCGCGCGCAGATCGCGGATGCCGGATTGCAGGACCGGATCACGCTGTGCGGCCCGCTGCCGCAGCAACAAATCATCGCCGCCATGCGCCGGGCAGCACTGCTGGCCTGTCCCTGCGTGGTGGGTGCCGATGGCAATCGCGACGGCATGCCGACCGTCCTGCTTGAGGCGATGGCCCTTGGCCTGCCCTGCATCGGATCGGATGTCACCGGCATTCCCGAATTGATCGCGCATGACCGGAACGGCCTGATCGTCCCCGAGGGCGACGCGCCCGCGCTGGCTCGGGCCATGGCCCGACTGCTGGACCAGCCCGACTTGCGGCTGAGTTTTTCGCGCGCGGGACGGGCGGCGATGCAACGGGATCATGACCTTGGCCGCAACGCAGCCCGGCTTGGCGATCTGTTCGACCGTTGCGCGGGCGGGATGACACGGAACGAACGGGGGGCCGCGTGATGCGTATCGCCTATGTCTGCACCGATCCGGGGATCGAGGTTTTCGGAACCAAGGGCGCATCCGTCCACGCCCGCGAGATGATCGCGGCCTTTCTGGCCACCGGGGCCGGGGTCACGCTGATTTCGCCGCGGATCGGCCGGATCCCGGACTGCCATGCCGCCCTGCGCCCATGGCCCCTGCCTGCCCTTCCGGCGGCGGCGGATGCCAAAGACCGGGCAAGGGCGCTGATCGCGCAGAATGACGCGGTGGTCCATGCGCTGCGCGAGGCCGGTCCCTTTGATCTGGTCTATGAACGGCACGCGCTTTTCGCCCATTCCGCCATGGAAGAGGCCGTCCGGCAGGCTATTCCCGGCGTGCAAGAGGTCAACGCGCCCCTGATCGGGGAAAGCCTGCGTCACCGCAAGCTGCCGCTTCCCGATCTGGCCCGCGCCAGCACCGGACGGGCCATGCGCGCCGCCGCCTGGGTCAGCGCGGTCAGCCCGGCCGTGGCGGATTACGCCCGCAGCCACGGCGCGGCCCGGATCGAGGTGATTGCCAATGCCGTCAATCCCGACCGCTTTCCTTCCGTCATCCGCCCGGCTGGCCGCCAAACCGTCGGATTTCTGGGCACGTTGCGCCCATGGCACGATGTTGAAACCCTGCTGAAGGCAATGAAGCTTCTGCGCGTCACGGTGCCGCAGGCGCGGCTGCTGATCGTCGGTGACGGGCCGGAACGCGCGCGCCTTGGTGCGGCGCTGACGGAACTGGGGGCGGAAATGCCGGGAGCGGTGGCCCCGGACGAGGTGCCCGGCTGGTTGGCACGGATGGATATCGCCGTCGCACCCTATGCCAGCGGCCAGCCCTTCTATTTCTCGCCGCTGAAGATCTATGAATACATGGCCTCGGGTCTGCCGGTCGTGGCCAGCAATGTCGGCGATCTGGCACGGCTTGTCCGCCATGACCAGACCGGGCTGATCTGCCCACCCGACGATCCCGCAGCGATGGCCCGCGCGCTGCATCGTTTGGCCCACGCGCCCGACGAGGCCCGCCGCATGGGCGCAGCCGGGCGGCGGATCGTTCTGGCCCGCCACAGATGGAGCGATGTCGCGCAGCGGATCCTGCGTCTGTCGTGCCGGAAGGCTGCGTGATGACGCAGCGTCTCAACCCGACCCGCGAGGCGTTGCCCGGTCTTGGTCGCGTCCTGCGCCGTTTCGCGCCCTTCATGCGCCCCTATCGAGGGCTGATCCTTGGTGGCGGTCTGGCGCTGATCGCCGCCACGCTGATGAAGCTGGCCGAGCCATGGCCGTTGAAATTCGTGATTGACCGGCTGGTGCCGCAAGCGGCCGATCAGGTAATCGGCGGGCTTGGCACCGGAGCGCTGCTGGCGCTGAGCGCGCTGGCCGTTCTGGCGGCGACGGGGCTGCGGGCGCTGTTTCAGTACCTTGCCACGCTGGCCTTCGCGCTGGCCGGGAACCGCATGCTGACCGACATCCGGGCCGCGTTGTTCAGTCATCTGCAACGCCTTCCACTCAGCTTTCACACCGGCGCGCGGGCGGGCGACATCACCATGCGCCTGATCGGCGATGTGGGCATGCTGCGCGAAACGGCAGTGACGGCGTTGATGCCGGTCTTTGCGAATCTTCTGGTGCTGGCCGGCATGATCGGGGTGATGCTGTGGCTGGACCCGTGGCTTGCGCTGGTCGCGCTGCTGCCGCTGCCGCTGCTGGCATGGCTTGGCACCCGGATGACCAGAGCGATCCGCAATGTCAGCCGCGACCAGCGCAAGCGCGAAGGGGCCATGGCCGCGACCGCCGCAGAAACGCTGGCGGGCATGCGCAGCGTTCAGGCCCTGGGGCTTGAGGATCGGGTCAGCGCGCAATTCGGGACCGCCAATGCCAAAAGCCTGCGCGAGGGCGTGCGCGGCACGCGGCTGTCGGCGCGGCTGGAACGCGGGGTCGATCTGCTGGTTGGTGTGGCGACGGCGCTGGTCCTGTGGGTGGGCGCACAGCAGGTGCTGGCCGGACGGATCACGCCGGGCGATCTGCTGGTCTTTATCACCTATATGAAGAACACCTTCCGCCCGCTGCGCGATTACGCGAAATACTCGGCACGTCTGGCCAAGGCTTCGGCGGCGGGCGAACGTGTGGTCGATCTGCTGGATCGCGAACCCGGCCCGCCCGACGGCCCCGATCAGGCACAAGACATCAAGGGCGCGATCAGCCTGCGGAACCTTTGCTTCAGCCATCCAGGCAGGCCCGTGCTGCACGGGTTGGATCTGGACATTCCCGCCGGTCAGTTCGTGGCCATTACCGGCCCCTCGGGCACCGGCAAATCGACCCTTGCCAGCCTGATCCTGCGGCTTGCCGACCCGGACGAGGGCCAGATCCTGCTTGACGGGCGGAACCTGCGCGATTTCACCCGCGCCTCGCTGCGCCGCCAGATCAGCTATGTCCCACAAGAGCCGCTGCTGTTTCACATGAGCATCGCGGACAATATCGCGCTTGGGGCCGGGGCCGATGCCACTCGCGCCGAAATCGAGGCCGCCGCCCGGCTGGCCGATGCCCATGATTTCATCATGGCCACGCCCCAAGGCTATGACACACTGATCGAGGAACGAGGAGGCAATTTCTCGGCCGGGCAGCGTCAGCGTCTGGCCATCGCGCGGGCGGCGCTGCGACCCGCGCCGGTGCTGTTGCTGGACGAAGCGACGGTCGGGCTGGATCATCTGTCCGAAAAGGCCGTGCAAGGGGCGATCCGGCGGCTGGCGCGGGGGCGGACTGTGATGATGATCACGCATGATCTGAGTTTCGCCGCACAGGCCGACAGGGTGGTTCGCCTGTCCGGCGGGCGAATCGACGTGAAAGGGGCCGACGATGCCGCCTGATCCCGCCGATCTGGACCTGATCCGCCGCGATCCCGGCTTGCCGGGTCTGGCCCTTGCGCTTGACACCGGGGCGCTTGCCGCAAGACTGGGCTGCGGGTCTCTGAT
>NZ_JBKEBL010000236.1:0-1547 GCF_047973135.1 Paracoccus sp. (in: a-proteobacteria) | reverse complement strand
TGGCCAGACCCCGGTGCACCGCGCGCATCAGCTTGTCCCGGCTCTGGGGCGGCAGGGCCTCGACGTGCTGGCGCACGCGCCGCAGATCGTCGGGATGCGCCGATTCCAGCGCGGTTCTGGCGGCCTGAACGCAGGGCGCGTCGTCGCCCGTCATCTGCGCGCCCTCTGTCGCCAGCAGTTCAAGAAATCTCCGGTCGGTCGGGTCCAGCATCTTTGCAATCCTCTGCCCTGTCGGTTCACCCCCGGTTACAGGTTTTCCCCATGACCAATCAACCATCCAGTCCCGCCACGCTGTTTCAGGCCAGACTTGAGACCACGCTAAGCCTGTCGCGGGAAACGTCCGAGCATCTGCGCCTGACCCTGAAGGCCTCCGGTCTGCAGGTGCTGGCGCTGCATGGCAAGACGGACGCGGCGCTGATGCGGGATACCGAACGCAATCAACAGGCGCTGCGCGATTGCGAGACGCGGATGGCGGCGCTTGAGGCACATCTGGCTGCATTGGATCGCAAGATGGCCGACGACGAAGAAGGCGAGGCATGATGATCGAGGAAAAACCCCCTCAGGCGATTTCATTGTTCGACCTGATTGGCCGGGACTGGCGACTGGACCGGACGGTGACGCAGATCGCCTTCAGCGCCAGTGGTCTGGCGGTGGCCTGCGGTCTGGGGGATGGTCGGCTGGCGCTGATTCAGGTGGCCGATACCGAGCACCCGGACAAGCGGGTGCGGACCGAGCTGGATACCGGTCGCATGTCCATCCGTCCGCGCGAAAACGCCCTGCCGGTGCCCCGGCTGACCGATCCGCTGATGCCTGCCGATGCGCCCGGTTTCTGCCGTCTTGGCGCGGATGGCTTTGCCGTGGCACATGACGGCGGTGAGGTCTGGCGCGTCACGGCCCGCGCGCAGGCGCTGCGGCTGGTCGGGCGTGGCGAGCCTGTCACCGCGCTGTGCGCCTGTCCGGCAAGCGGTGGCCTGTTCATTGCCCGAGGCCCGGAATTGCAGCAATTTTCCAAGGACGGCACCGGGCAGCAGAAACTGACCCTGTCCTGCCCGGCCCGACATCTGGTGCTGTCGGCGGATGGGCGGCGGCTGGTGGCATGGGGCGGCGGGCGCTTTTCGATCCTGACAACCGAACCCTTGCAGGTCACATCGGTTCTGGACCATGACGACGCGGTTCTGGGTCTGGCATGGTCGCCCGATGGCCGCTGGATCGCGGCGGGCAGCGATGACCGGACGCTGATCCTGATCGACGCCGATACCGCGCGGATGGACAGTATCGTCGGCTTTCCCGGCCCGGTCGCGGATGTGGCCTTCAGCCGCGCGGCGGGGGCGCTGATGGCCTCGGGCGCGTTCCGGCTGGTTGGCTGGCGCGGCCCCGACCTGCCCTTTGGCGATCATACCGGCAACCCGATCGGGACGGGACGGGCCGGGCTGACCCTTGCCGACCGCATCGCGCTGCATCCGCTGCGGGATCTGTGCGCGGTGGCATGGGGCAACGGGTTGGTGACGTTGTCTCAGATCGGCAGCAAGGACGAGCTGATGCTGTCC
>NZ_JBKEBL010000182.1:0-6525 GCF_047973135.1 Paracoccus sp. (in: a-proteobacteria) | reverse complement strand
CGGATCATCATCACCCTTCCGGCCTGCTGCCCGCGCAGGAAGCTTCTCACCTTGCTGTTCCCAGCCCTCGAGCCACCGTGTCCGGCCTGAAGCGAAACGCCCCGCTCATCCAGAAACATCAACCTGCACAACCTCACATGACGTTAGCGGCCCGAAAAAAACGGCCGCCGAAGTCCATTGTGTGGGTCAAACCGGAATGGGCGATGCCATGCCTACACGGTGCGATACCGCAGCTTCATGAATTATTGCGGTTAAGAAACTCTGCTCGGCATATCTATTTGTATGCTCATAATTGCAAAAAATGGGATTTCCGGTCCATTCCCCGCCATAAATGTAGACTGTTTAGTTTGATTTCTTGGTCGGCTTTTGGCAGGCGCAAGAAACGCATGGTCAGTTCCGCTTGGACAGTTTAAGGTCAAACGGAATTCGTCTGGTGTGATTGGCAACGGTTATCATGCAGTTTCTTCAGCAAGCCTCTTGCTTGCTGCAGGAACGGCCTTAGGTTTAGCCAGACTTACTATTGTGGACCGAGTGTTGGAGAGTGTCATGGCATCGCTGGAGCAGCAGATTTCCGAAAGCCGGAACCAGGTGGAGCAGGCCCAGGGCAAGATCGCCGAAATGACCAGGGCGCTGGATTTGGCGACGGCCCGCGCGGATGTCGCATCGCTGCCGATCGACGTTGCCAATGCAACCTTGCAGGACGTGCATGCCCATACCGATGCGATGAACGCGAATATCGCGGAACTGATCATGGGCCTTGACGACGTGACTGCCGGTTTCAGCCGCGATTTCGAGGAATTGCGCAGCAAGACCGGCTGGGAAAGCTTTGTCGGCATCTTCGCCAGCGGCAAATCCGAGGCGATGCGTCAGGAACGTCTGCGTTCCGCCAGCATCGACGACAAATTGCAGGATCTGATCTCGAAATCCGATACGATCACCCGTCTGCTGCAAGATCAGCTTGAACTGCTGAACGACCAGAAGGGCAAGGTCGAGGCGAATCTGTCCGGCACCCTGACCGAGCGCGAGGAAACCGTTGCCACGCTGGAAGGTCTGCGCTCGCGGATCAAGGCGATGGACCCGCAACTGATCGAACTGGAAAACAGGGTCGCCATCACGACCGACCCCGCCGCCCGGACCCAGCTTGAGACCGAACTGGCCAATGCCAACCGGGATCACAACGCGCTGGTGCAGGATGAACAGGTTGCGCTGGCCAAGTCCCAGACGCTGGAACGCTATATCGAGGCCGGCAAGACTTGGGTGGACAGCTTGCAGAATCAGGCGGCGACCCAGATGGTGCTGATCAACAAGCTGCAAACCGACACGCGGCAGCGGGTGGTGCTGTATGACGCGCTGACCAAATCGCTGAAAACCGCGCAACAGCAGGATGTCGCCCATCGCATCAACGAGATTGGCGTCAAGACCGATCAAGAGGCACAGGCCGCCATGGCCGCCATCGGTACCGCAACCAACGACCGGATGGCCGACATGCTTGAGGCGCATGGCGACCACATGGTCTTTGCCCGCAAGGTGCTGGAGGAAAAGGCCAAGGCCGATGAACGTTTTGCCCGTCGCTTTAGTGAAATCGTCCAAAAGCACGACAGCAATCTTTATGGTGGCTGATGACAGGGGGATAAGCTGTTCAAGACCAGGGGCAATGTCGGCCATCTGTGCGACCGCCGTGTTTTGCTGGTGTATTTTCCGTGGCCTGTCGGTACCGCAGACCGTGCTATTCGGAATAACTGGTATGTTTCTTCTGCATTTATTAACTTTTGTTATATTTATCACATTACTTTGGGTTCTCGATGTGGCTTTGAACGCGGTTATTAGTCTGCTAGTGACTGGTTGGTTGCCGTATGTTCAGGGCAACAGCCAGATTGCTGCCGGACCCACCTATGGAATTATGGATCGTTTTACGTGCGGCGCTGCTGATGCCGCAGTTTGTGTCATGACATGGCTGCCGAGGAGTAACGGATGACGTCCGACCGCACCGGCACGCTTGACGCCGATCACCGCACACTTGACGACGATCTGACCTCGCGCGCCTTTTTTGATCAGACGCGGCAGATTGCCGGGGTTTTGCCCGCCGTTCTGGCCGAAATGGTCCGTGACGGGCTGTTTTCGCAGATTGAGGCCGATGTGATCGCGGGCTATCTGGCGGCGTTGCAAGCCTCGGTCGATGCGTTGTCGATGCGCTATCTGGTGTCGGGCCGCATCGACGGGCCGCTGCGTCGGCACCTGACCATCGACATTCACGAATCCGGCTTTCCCGTCTGGTCCGAGATCGCCCAGACTGCGGCCGACGCGGCCCAGGCCACGGAAGAGCTGGCTCGTACCCCCACGCCCGATGCGATCAGGGATGACATGATCCGGCAGATCGTCGGGGATCGCGTGGTGCCGACGCGGCTGCAATATGCGATGTCGCAGCGGTTATACTATGAGGCGCTGGCCAAAGGCGGGCTTTTCTGGCCGCAAATGCACCCGCAGGGCTATTGGCTGTCGGGGGGGCAACGCCAGAGGCGGCGCTGGTTGCTGCACTGGGCAGTTTATGATAGTCAACTGAACGTACCGGTTTTGTATCAGATGGATGTCGATGACAGCGGTCGCCGTCCTCTGGTCGAGGATGCAAAGCGCTGGCCCGAGGTTCGGGCGCATCTTCTGGCTCAATCGGTGACTTCGCTGCAATTGCTGACGATTGCGCGGGGGTTCGATCATGATTTTGATACCCTGCATCCGATGCGCTTGCGGCGGATCGTGCTGGGGCCGGTTTATTCGCAGGGGTTCACAATGCAGGATGGTCCCATTCGCAAGGTGCTGGATGACGCGGCAACATCGTCGGGAGAAGGGTGGGCCATGACGATGACCATCGAAGAGCTTGAGGCAGAGCGGGCGACCCTTGAGGCCAGCGGCTTTTTCGGGGTAGTGGAACGACAGATCTACCGGCTTGACCCGCTGGACGTGCGTGGCGACGGGCAGGGGATGACTGGGGCGATCCGGGTTCTGGTTATGCCGCAACGGCCATATCAGGCCCTTGCGTCGCTGCAACCGGATGGTTTCAGCGATATCCGTAAATATGTGTCTGGTCCTGACGGCAGGGTTGTGGGGTATAGTTGATGAGTGTTTCAATCGTATGGCGACGGCTGGACCGCCCCGGCCACGATTCCTGCACTTTGCGAAGGTTTCGTCAGTCGTGGTTGCTGGACGGCGTGTCGATCTGGCATGATCCCGCAGGCCCCGCGCGGCTGAGTTATCTGATCCGCTGCGACGCGGACTGGCGGGCGCGTTCGGCTCATCTGATCGGGCGGGTCGGCGAAACGGTGCTGGATTTGCAGATCGCGCGCGGGTCCGACGGGATCTGGGGCATGAACGGCAAGGCCCTGTCCGGCAGCGACAGCGCGACCGATTTCGACCTTGGCTTTACTCCGGCGACAAATACGCTGGTGTTGCGGCGACTGATGCACGAGGGCAAGGAACAGGATCAGCAGCTTGCCGTCTGGCTGGACGAAAGCGACTGGCAGCCGAAACTGCTGACACAAAGCTATCGGCGCGAGGCGGATGAGCGCTGGCATTTCGAATCGGCCAGGGGGGATGCACAGGCCGCGCTGTCGGTGGACCATTGCGGTTTTGTTACCGATTATCCGGGTTTCTGGAAGCAAGAGGGTTGAATGGAACCCCGTAACCAGATGGAATTGCCCGAGGCCGCCATTCGCGGTCATTATCCGCAAGCCCTGTCACTGCTGACCGGCTTTGACCACGCGCCTCGGCTGGGTAAGTCCGCCGAGGTGGTCGCCCCTGAACGTTCGCCCGGTATCCGGACGACCACACGTTTTCGCTCTACCACGCCGGGGCTTGCCGGGCGCGCCACCGCGCGGCCCGGTGCCGTGCGACTGATCGAGAGGATCGAGGCTGCGGCGGGTGACGATCTGCCGCCCCCCGCCGCAGCCACCCTGGCCCGCGTGTTGCGCCGTGCCGTGGCGATCGCGCTGGCCGTGGCCGACGAGGTTGCGGCCCGTTCCGGTGCAGCGGAACTGAAGCGCATCAATCTGGACAGCCGCCTGCCCGCCGACCGGCACCGCGAATTTGCCGAATTGCTGGCGGTCGAGGCGCTGGCGGCGGCCTCGGTTCTGGCCAATGCGACGGCTTTTCTGCTGGCCGAACATGCGGGGGCCGAAACGGTCGAGGATGTCGCGGCGGATGAAATCCTGACCGATAACCCGCTGACCGCGCTTCAGGGCGCGCTGTGGGAACTGGACCAGAACCTTGCACGTCATGCGCGAGACGACAAGACCCTGATCGCCACAGCGCTTGCCTGGGCCGAAGCGCTGTCGGCGGCAGTGGCGGCGCGCGCCGAGACCGCCCCGCGTATCGGGGCATTTACCGGCGCAAGCTGGCGCGTCGCCGCCGACGATCTGCCGGTCTCGGGCTTTGCCCCCGCGACGAAAGCGCGTGGCGCGCCGTTGACCATGGCCTTCAAGAAACCCGACGAGGTGATCGGCAACGCCATCGCCAAGCATCAGGCGATGCGTCTGGCGCGCATGATCGTCGCCTATGATTTCAACCGAAGGATGAATCCCTTTGTCGATCTGGGCGGTTTTGTCTTTACATTTCTGGGCGATGGCCGTCCCGGCACGGGCAAGACCACGTTGATCCAGATGATGGCCGGGATGATTAATGATTACTGTACGGTGGCGGGCTATCCCTTCCGCTATCGCAACCTGTCGGTGGATAATATCGACAGCTATCAGGGCAAATCCGGCCAGAATGCGCGGGCCTTCATCGACGCGGTGATCGATCCTGCCGTGATCGGGTTCGGGACTATCGACGATATTGACCAGATCGCGGGCAAGCGCGGCGACCGGCAGTCATCCTCGGGTCAACAGGAAATCACCGCCGTCCTGATGGAGGCCTTTGCCGGGGCCAGCACCGTCGTGCGCGGCAATTGCACCTTCGGGATGTTTTCCAACCATGCCGAGAATATCGACGACGCCCTGCGCCAGCGCGCGGCGGCCAGGTTTCTGATCGACGGGCCAAAGACGCGGGCCGATTACATCGATATTCTGGCGCTGCTGTTGGGCAAGCGCCACGATATTCCCGTTGGCGATCACGATCTGATGCGGGCGCAGGCGATGCAAAAGGCCGTGACCGACAGTTACGAGGGCCATTCCCGCCCGCAGGAACCCGGTCTGGAACAGGTTTTCGCGGATGTCAGCGGCCAATATGGACCGCTGGACAATCTGGCCGATCTGGGCAGCTATCTTTTCGCCATCGCCGAGGCCGAGCCGCGTTTCACCGGCCGCGCGGTCAAGAATATTACCGATGCGGTCAAGGTCCGCGCGATGGATTTCGACATGCCTGACGACTGGTTCGAAACCCCCGAACCCTTTCTGCATCAGCCCTATGAAACCAAGTTGCAGATGATCGAGGCGCTGCGCCGTCCGATCACCCCCCGGATGGTGGTGCAGGAAATCAACCGTTACGCTGACAGCGAGTGGCGCTATGCTGACAGCGCGGATGAGGCTTCCATCGAAGACGCCGTGCGCGGGATGGAGCGGATGGCCGAAGCGCGCAAGAGGTTCGGGGGAACGGAATGACGACAATATTGCTGTGGGCTGCCGGAATGCTCGCGCTTGTCTGGGTCGCCACGCATAGGTCGCTTGCCTTGCTTGTGCAGGCTCTGCGGGTGCCGCGGTCGGGGCGCGTATGAAACGCCTCATCGAAAAGGGATTGATGTTCGGCAATCTGATCCGGGTGGATTCGACTGCCTGGGTTGGCCTTTATAACCGTGGGCTGAAAAAGATTACCGGGCGCGAAACCGGCCTGACCGAATTTCATATCGACATCTGCGGCTATTCCCCGGAAATCGGGGATGAGCTGGGCGACATGGCCTATCTGTCTTCCGGGGGGGGCGAGCGGCAGTTTATTCTGCTGACGACCGAACAGAAAACCGCGCCGATGCTGAATGCCGATCTGTCGGTTCTGCGCGATGTGATGCGGCGCTTTGTCGATCAGAATGAAAGCCAGCTTTTCAGCCTGACCGCCCACGATGCCGTGGTGGGCCAGATCGACGATCAGGTCTGGCAGATTGCCTCGCCCGCCGATCTGTCCGGAATCCGCCGCCTGACCGTCAGCGCCGATACCACCGGCAGCCATATGGTCGAAGCCGACAAGATGGCTGCGATGATCGACAGGTTCCGCACGCAGCCGGATGCGTGGTGGGACGATGTGCTGATCGCCCGGATGATCGAACAGGCCAAAAAATCCGGCGATGTGCTGCGCAATCCGGTCAGGCTGGACCATACCGCCTTTGATGTGCCCGATTTCTGGACCGCCGATTTCGGCGGGGTTTATGTCATCCGTTCCGCGAACGAACCGGCGATGATCTTTGCCGATCCCGCGCAGGTGGCCGAAATGCCGGATTTCCTGACCATGTCCATCGCTGAGGGCCATCAGATCGCTGCATGGCTGGCTCGCAACGCGCTGGCCGAGCCGATCGTGAACACACGCGGCACCGATACCGCGCCGATCCTG